>CAMLEM010000116.1 GCA_946479005.1 uncultured Chitinophagaceae bacterium
GCGTGATCCTGGTAGTAGACAGTGTCAACGGTGTGGAAGAGCAAACCCGCCGCCTGATGGAGGTTTGCCGTATGAGGGATACTCCCGTGATCGTTTTCATCAACAAGATGGACCGTGACGGTAAGAACCGTTTCGACCTCCTGGAAGAGATTGAAAAGGAGCTTAACATCGGGCTTCACCCAATGTCGTGGCCCATTAACAGCGGGAAAGATTTCAAAGGGGTTTACAATTTGCACGATCACCGCCTGCTGCTTTTCACACCCAATACAAAGGCCAGCGATGAAGATGCCCTGCTGATCACCGACCTGGGAGAGAGGATCGTTGAGGATAAGCTGGGAGAGAAAGACGCTGCCCAATTAAGGGAGGATGTGGAACTCGTGGATGGCGTGCACGGGAAATTGAAAGTGGAAGATTACCTCGCCGGGAAACTGGCGCCCGTGTTTTTCGGGAGCGCCATCAATAATTTCGGGGTGAAGGAAATGCTCGACACCTTTATCCGCATTGCACCCCCACCGCGAAGCAGGGAAACGACCACGCGGCTGGTGAATGTGGAAGAGGAGAAAATGGCCGGGTTCGTTTTTAAGATACACGCCAACCTGGACCCCCGCCACCGCGACAGGATCGCCTTCTTCCGCGTTTGCGCGGGGAAATTCGAGCGGAATAAATACTTCCATCACGTGCGACTGGATAAGGACGTGCGGTTCAGCAACCCCTACAGCTTTATGGCTCGTGACAAAAGCATTATCGAGGATGCCTATGCGGGAGATGTGGTAGGATTGTTCGATACGGGGAACTTCAAGATCGGTGATACGCTGACGGAAGGCGAGGATTTTTATTTCACCGGTATTCCCTCATTCTCTCCTGAGATCTTCAAAGAAGTACTCAATAAGGACCCGATGAAGACCAAGCAACTGGAGAAAGGGCTGATGCAGCTTACCGACGAGGGGGTTGCGCAACTTTTTACACAGTTCGGGGGGAATAAGAAGATCATTGGCTGCGTGGGCGAGCTGCAGTTCGAAGTGATCCAATACCGGCTGCTCCACGAATATGGGGCCTCGGTGGTGTTCAATCCCCTTCCTTTTTATAAGGCCTGCTGGCTGACCAGCAGCGACCCAAAAAAACTGCTTGAATTCTCAAGGTTCAAGCAGGCCAATATCGCGGAAGACAAGGACGGGCATATGGTCTATCTCGCGCAGAGCGAGTGGTTCCTCAATACGGAACAAACCAATAACCCGGCCATTGAGTTCCATTTTACCTCCGAGATCCACAAAGCCGTTTAGCGGTAGATCCTTGCCATCCGGTAATTCTCGGTGACGCCATTGGCTGTCCGGGTGAACTGCAGGCTGTCGCCTTTTTTCTCGTAGCCATAAGTTCCTTCCAGCACGGCACCACCACCGGTGTAACAGGTATCATCAAACGTAATAGTAGAAGCATTCAGGGAATAAATACCACCGCAAATGCCGGGGAAGCCCGGTTCCCTGCTGGAACCATCATATCGCATCATTGGGTTCAGGTCGATCATAAAATATCCTACCTCCGAGCTCCCGCTCCGGGTATATTCACCGCTATAGGCGCCGACCAGTGCATTGTTTGCGGAAGTGCTTCCCTCCACCAGGTCGTTACTGCTCTTCGAACAGGCTGCGAAAATGCTGAGCGCAGCGAAACTGATAAATATCTTTTTCATAAACTACGGTTTTAGTGGGTGAAAATCAAACACTGTGCTAAAATCTGAAGCCACTAAAAACCTGCCGTTAATGTATTAAAGGAAGAGAGAAAGTGAAGAAGAAGATCTTTATAATAGTCTTAAAGCGGAGAAGACGGAAAGACGGGAAAACTTCGCCGTTATTCGTTATTCATTCTTCGTTACTCATCAGATCCCGGTATAGTTATGCGGCGTGATCTTCTTCATTTCTTTTTTTACGTTTTCAGCGATCTTGAGGGAGTCAATGAACTGGTGCAGGGATTTTTTATCAATCTGCTGGTTGCCCCTCGTGAGTTTTTTGAGGGCTTCATAGGGGTGAGGATAATTCTCTCTTCTCAGTATGGTCTGGATTGCTTCGGAAACCACGGCCCAATTGGAATCCAGGTCCTCGTGGATGCGGGCGTCATCCAGCACGAGTTTACCCAATCCTTTTTCTATGGAGCGGAAGGCGATGATGGTATGTGCGAAAGGAACGCCGATATTGCGAAGCACCGTTGAATCCGTCAGGTCACGCTGCAGCCGCGAAACAGGGAGTTTGGATGAGAAATGTTCAAACAGGGCATTGGCCATCCCGAGATTGCCTTCTGCGTTCTCGAAATCGATGGGATTGACTTTATGTGGCATCGCGGAGGAACCGACCTCCTCTTTTTTGGTCTTTTGCCGGAAATACTCCATTGAAATATAGGTCCACAGGTCCCTGCAAAGATCCGTGAGAATGTTATTGATCCTCTTCATACAATCGAAATGAGCAGCGAGCTGGTCATAATGTTCGATCTGCGTGGTGTATTGCTGGCGGGTCAATCCTAACGTATCCAGGAATTCGTTCCCGAATTTTTTCCAGTCGGTGCGGGGAAAGGCGATGTGGTGGGCATTGAAATTACCCGTGGCTCCGCCGAATTTCCCTGTGAACGGGATACCGATGAATTGCTCGATCTGGTCCTGGATCCTTTCAACAAAAACCATCATTTCTTTGCCCAGGCGGGTAGGGCTGGCAGGCTGACCGTGGGTGTGGGCCAGCATCGGGATATCTTCCCACTCCCCGGCGAGTAGTTTTAACTGGGTGTTGAGGTTCAGGAGCGAGGGTAGGTATTCATATTCTATCGCGTGTTTCCAGAGCAGGGGAACGGCCGTGTTGTTGATATCCTGGGAGGTAAGTCCGAAGTGGACCCATTCCAGCATTTCCTTTCCCCCGTTCTTTTCCATTTCATTGCGGAGGAAATACTCCACGGCTTTCACGTCGTGGTTGGTGGTGAATTCGATTTGTTTGATCTCCTGGGCATCTTCGGGACCGAAGTTTTCGGCCAGTTTTTCGAGGTGGCGGGAGAGTTTGGTGGGAAGCTTGAGGAATTTCTTTTTTTCCAGGAAGAGGAGGTATTCCACTTCGATCCTCACCCGGTACTTCATCAGGGCATATTCAGAGAAATATTCATCGAGGTGCTGTACCTGTTTCCGGTAGCGCCCGTCGATGGGCGAGAGGGAGGTGAGCGTGTTTAATTCCATTGTAGCTTCGGCTATCTTTGCTCACAAAAATAACCGAATTGAACAAGATTAGGGTAGGCGTGGTCAATTACCTGAACACGAAGCCGATGATGTATGGCCTGGAAAGAATGCCGGTGCGGGAGAAAATGGAGCTGGTGCCCGATTATCCTGCCAATGTTGCACGCGATCTCTTGGAAGGAAGGATCGACCTGGGGCTGATACCTGTGGCCGTGATCCCCTCTCTGCAAGAGCATCACATCGTAGGGGATTATTGCATCGGTACAGAAGGCGAGATCGCTACCGTGGCCCTGTTCAGCGAGGTGCCGATGGATGAGATAAAAAGGGTTTACCTGGATTACCAGAGCCGGACCTCTGTGGCGCTTTGCCGCTACCTGATGAAAGAATCCTGGGGCATAGATCCCGAGATCGTGGATGCTTCCGGCGAGGAGTTCCGGGATGAGATCCGGGGCTCTACGGCCGGCGTGGTGATCGGCGACCGGGCTTTCGAACAGCGCAGGACCTCCACGTTCATTTACGACCTGGGATCAGAATGGAAGGCGATCACAGGGCTTCCTTTTGTCTTTGCCGCCTGGGTGAGCAATAAACCACTCGATGAGGATTTCGTCCGGGAGTTCAACGAAGCACTGGGAATGGGGTTGTCCCATATTGATGAGATCGTGGAAGAATTGGATTTTCCCCTTTTCGATCTTCACAGGTATTTTAAACTCCATCTCAGCTATCCCCTGGATGAAAGGAAGAGAGAGGGGATGGAGTTGTTTTTGAAGATCGTAAAAGAAAGAAAGGAATTTATCGGATGAGGGTCACCTGTCCTTTCCTGAACACATCATTAGCACAATTTGTCCGCGCCCGGATCCAATATACAAAAGTGCCTGGCGGCTGTTTCACACCCATAAATTTGCCATCCCAGCATTGACCGGGAGTACGGGAATGAAAGACTTTTTGTCCCCACCGATTATATACATTGAACTCCACCTCGAGGATCTGTCCCCAGTGTTTCATTCCAAAGCAGTCATTCAGTCCATCACCATTGGGAGTAAAAGCCGATGGCATAAGGAATTTGGCCAAACTTGTCATATCTACATTCACGATCACACTGTCTTTGTTTGAGCATCCGTTCAGATCCGTACCGGTAACAACGTATTGGGTGGTAGTTACAGGTGTTGCTATCGGATCGCTCGTATTTGGATTGTTTAGGGAGGCCGCAGGGCTCCAGGCATAGGTATTTCCTCCGGAGGCCGAAAGCTGGCTTTCCGCGTTCGCGCAACCAATATCATTGGAACTTTGCGCGTTGATATTTGGAAGCGGCCTAACATTTAAAACCGTACCCAGCGTTTCAGTATTATCACAAAGTGTGTCAGTGATCTGGACCGTATATGACGTCGTGTTTAACGGGTACGCCCAGGGGTTGGCAATGGTTGGATCGCTCAGATGGGTTGCGGGGCTCCACAAATAAAGGTCACCTCCTGAGGCCAACAGTTGGACTGAATCATTCTGGCAAATAGGGGAGACGGCCGTGATGCTAAACGATGAAGGGGTGCGGACGGTAATTTCCACCGAATCAGTTTGAACACAGCCGGTGAAGGCGGTCACGGTCAGGTAAAACATAGTCGTCACAGGAGGTGTGGCGGTGGGATTGAGAACATTTGGATTATCGAGGTAGGCAGCCGGGGTCCAGGAAAACGATGTGCCTCCGGTATGAGATCCCTGCAAGACGATTGAACCGGGAGCACAGATCGTATCGGCCACACCTGCTTCGGCCATCACATCGAAGGTGGTAACGTTTTTTGTGATGCTATCCTTACAACCATTGATATCTGTCACAACGAGCTTCACTGTAAAGGTGCCGGCGATTGTATAGTTATGACTGGTATTTTGAGTATTTGCTGTACCTCCGTCGCCAAAATCCCATTGCCAGTTATTTATAGCATTTGTATTTGTATATCCGAGGCCTTCAAAGTCGAAGCTTTTACAGGTTGTGATGGATTCGTTGATTCTTACCGAGTCGATATTGGGTTTGAAAGGTATTGAAGCAAAGGGAAGCTGAAGGTTAAAGATGTTTGAACCTGCTGAACCTGGTGTAGCTCCCCAATCCAAAGCAGTTACGCCGAGTGATTTCCCATTTAATCCACCGGTTAGGGAGGGAGAAAGGAATGAAGGCAAACTGGCGTTTTTGATAAATAATACGCCTCCTCCTCCGCCACCGCCAGGGCCGTGGTCAAACCCCATAGACGGGACGTTATCAGCACCCTTGCCGCCCGTTGCTATCACCGGGTTTGAAGAAGAAATAAAATTATTGATGTCTAACAAGACCGTTCCGCCTGCGCCACCTCCTCCTACACCTTCAGTGCAGTTGGAGATGCAGTTTTTTCCATCATTTCCATTCGCCAGGATAGGGAGGTTATTAGATTTATAATAATTCGCTTTAATGATAACAATCCCGCCTCCGTTTCCTCCATCTGGATTGAATGCAGTGGGGCCATTGGGATCGTTTGCGTCTCCGGCCCCACCACCGCCTCCCAGATAAATCTTGTTCGCAGTGGACGTGTAGGTAAGGGCTTTCCCCCCAAGTCCTCCAATAGAAAGCGGGCCACATTCCTCGTATTGGTTTCCTCCAAGTCCTCCAACAGAAATATTACCACCGCCGCCACCACCCGAATTAATTAGATTTGCTCCACCGCCTCCGTTTGCCAAAGCGCCTCGCCCTGATCTTCGTTGATTGGAAATAAGTGCAATGCCTTCACCCTTTTCCTGTGTTCCATTTGCCCCATTAGCCGTATAATACGTTTGTGTCCCACAGAAAGGCTGCCAATTACTGAGTTGAGAATTAACAGCCTTTCCACCCCGAAAT
>CAMLEM010000117.1 GCA_946479005.1 uncultured Chitinophagaceae bacterium
CGGTCCTCAGTTGTCCTTCGATTGTAATTGTTTTCATTTGTTTTATTGTTGTTTAAGTAAATAGAAACACTTTTTTTGCGTCCTCAATCCTGCGGCTCACGATCTTTCTTTGCTAAAGATCACGCCGCTGCGAATGGATGAAAAGGCTGGTGATGCTTTTGTTCTCATACGCATTCCTGATCGCCACCGCAAAGAGCTCAGCCACACTCAGCACCCTGATCTTTTCACTGGCCTTCTTCACCGGTATCGTGTCGCAAACCACCAATTCCTCCAGCACACTGTTATCGATATTCTCATAAGCCTTTCCGCTCAAAACGGGGTGGGTGATCATTGCCCTCACGCTCCTGGCCCCCTTTTCCTTCAGGAGCCCTGCGCTCTTTGCGAGGGTACCCCCCGTGTCACAAATATCATCGATGATCACTACGTCCCTGTCAGTCACATCCCCGATCACCACCATACTCGCAATCTCGTTCGCTCTTTTCCGGTGCTTGTCACAGATCACCATTTCCGCGTTGAAATAGCTGGCGATCTCCCGGATCCGGTTGGTAGCCCCCACATCAGGGGCCGCAAAGGTAAGATTTTCCAGGCGGAGATTCTCTATATAAGGGATAAAAACAGCGTGGCTGTCAAGATGGTCAACGGGAATGTCAAAATAGCCCTGGATCTGGGGGGCGTGAAGGTCCATAGTGATCACACGGTCGGCCCCGGCCTTGGTTAACATATTGGCTACCAGCTTACTGCCAATAGCCACCCGGGGACGGTCCTTCCGGTCTTGCCGGGCATATCCAAAATAGGGTACAACCGCGATGATCCGGTCGGCTGAGGCTCTTCTGGCGGCATCGATCATCAGCAGGAGCTCCATAAGGTTCTCCGCAGGGGAATTGGTGCTTTGCACCAGGAAAACATAGTCGCCCCGCACGCTTTCCAGGAAGATGGGAGATATCTCTCCATCACTGAAGCGCTGGATGTTCACTTTCCCGAGGCGGGTGCCATACTGTTGACAGATTTGTGCAGCGAGTTGTTGGGAACTGGTCCCCGAAAAGATCTTTGCGGATTGCATTGTGCCTTAAGTTGGGGCACGAAGATAAGATTTATCTCAGGGCAATCTCAGCTGATCTCTCCTTTGCGGCCTCCGCTTTTTTGGAAATCGGCGACTCCGTCGAAGCGCTCGAATTACAGCTATAAAACAGGGCTGAACAGATGAAAATGGAAAATACCAGGGCTACAACATATACACCAGCGAAAAACAGAACGGGATGCATTGATCCCAGGGGGGTAAGGGTTTTTGCTTTCATAGTTCTCAGATTTTAATCGTTTTCCCAGGTGGATTTTCCCGGTGGCAGACGTTGTTAAAACGTTTCCGGAATTAAAAATATCAGCTAACCTTGTTCTATGCAAGAGCACAAGTACTCAATTAAGGAATGGTCAAAAGACGACCGGCCAAGGGAAAAATTACTATCCTCAGGTGCAGAAAACCTCAGTCATTCCGAACTCCTGGCCATTCTCATCCGCAACGGGACCCGGCAACAATCCGCGGTGGAGCTGGCACGGGAGCTTCTCAGGCTGGCCAAAGACAATCTCGTGGAGCTGGGAAAGCTGAGCATTGCTGAAATGACGCGTGTAAAGGGGATCGGGCCCACTAAGGCGGTTCAGATCGCCGCGGCCCTGGAGCTGGGCAGAAGGCGGCAGAACCAGCAGCCCCTGCAGAAGCTGGCCATTACCGGCAGCCGCGACATTGCCGCTTACCTCCAGGTGAAGCTAAAGGACCTCCGGCGCGAGGTTTTCGGGGTGCTCTATTTGAATCGCGCCAACAAGATCAACCATTTTGAGATCGTGAGTGAAGGGGGTATCACGGGTACTGTGGCCGATCCCCGGGTGATCCTTCGTAAAGCTTTGGAATCGGATGCTGTAAACCTGATCCTTTGTCATAATCACCCCTCAGGCAGTCTTCGCCCGAGCCGGGCAGATGAGCTGTTAACGGAAAAGATCCGGGAAGCGGCCTCTTTTCTTGATATCAGGGTAATCGATCACATCATTGTGAGTGATGATGGTTATTACAGTTTCGCCGATGAAGGTTTGTTATAAGGTTATGCCTGTGGTGCGGGTCCGCCAAAATTCAGGGGGAGCTGGATCTCTTCCAGGTCTTTGATCTCGCCGTTGAGCGCCTCGTATTTCTGAATATTCTCGGTGAGCGCTTTCATAAACCGCTTGGCGTGCTGAGGGGTAAGGATGATCCTTGATTTGACCTTGCTTTTGGGAGTGCCGGGCATCACGTTCACAAAATCGATGACAAATTCCGCGTGGGAATGGGTGATAATGGCCAGGTTCGCGTAGCTGCCTTCCGCTACTTCCTCGGAAATTTCAATGTTCAGTTGATTCTGAGCCTGGTTCTGATCCATATGCTTTTTTTACAAAAGTAGCGGATTTCACCGCGGCGGTCGCCCTGGTACTGTATATAAAAAAACAGGCCGTCCTTTCAGACGGCCTGTTCATTTTACATTCTAACTATTAACGCGGGCCAAGATACTCGAGGTTATCGAAGAAAGCACGCAGGTTGTTGGCACTATATCTCCAGTCAACCAGGATCGAGCGATCATTCGGGTCGAAATGTCCTACGCGGGGACCAGGAGGTGTGTTCACTCCATCATAAGGACCGGGGAATATGTCAATGGGAGGACCACCGATACCTGAGTTGAACACGTTTGTCACCAGGTCAGTTGCGGGATCGAACACGATGTTCGGCGCAACGGTCGGGCCGTACCAGCTAAGTCCACCGGGACTTACACCGATCGGGTGACCTACTGAACCGGCCAGGGGCCAGTAAAAGATCACAGAGCTCGGACCTGTGGTGATAAGATGCACTTCAGTTTCATAAGGGAATGTATAAGGCGCCCTGTTGTGATAACCGGTCAGCAGGTAAACACCATCATACTTATTCTTCACACTGAATATAACCAATACTGTTTTTTGGTTCTCAGCGATCTGGTAACCGCTGGAGCTTTGAGTAATGGTAAGTGCGATCCCGTAAGAAAGATTGGGATCCAGTGTTGTGGTATTGGTAATGGTGAAGGGCAGCATTACATTCTTGGAGCCTGCCGGTACGGTCGCATTAAAAGGAATCGACCACAGGTTGGCAGGAAGAACCTGAACGTTTGTACCGTGCTCAGCATTATAAGTAGCGATCAGACCAGCGGCCTGCGTACCTGTAGTGTTAGCAATGGTAACATTTACGTCCTGGTCCGCTACAGTACTTGTCTCAAGGGTAACAAACAAAAGATTGTTTATCACCTGGGGCGAAGCGGAAACATCCAGTCCGTAAGACAGGGGGCTGGCATTGGCATTCGGGAATGCCACACCTTTAACATCAGCGATCTGGATCCCATACCGCTGCGCGTCAAAATCCTTGTCTTTCAAACATCCCGTTGCCACAACCATCAGGGCCATCGCGAGGGAGAGGAATGATGCGATTTTTTTCATGTTATTTAATTTATTGGTGCGTTAATTAGTTAAGATCCCAGAAAATTCTGTCGTTTACTGTCACGTTTCCTTCAGCGGCCACGTTCGCAGCGTTGTAGCTATACTCGTTTGTCGGGTAAAGCAGGCGCTTGGGAATGGCAGGTGCACGTCCCGGATCAACAGACAGCGGCGGACCTGGATCGTAAGTAGCCGGAAGTCCATAAATAACACCGGTCCTTCTCCAGTCTGTCCAGATCTCCAGTTCATTGATGTTGTTCATTGCAAACCACTTCTGCTGTAAAATCGTGAAAAGGCCGCCACCCGGTTGCCCGGCCACGATTGAACCTGCAAAATAATCAACATCGGGATAGCCAGAGTTTGCGGCGATATATGTATCGGCCGCACCAGAGGTGAGTCCCAGCCATACAAATGATGCGCGAACCGCAGCAGTCAGAAGGTCAAAAGCTGAGGGTCCTGTAGTCAGGATACCACGCTCTCTTGCCTCTGCCTGGATAAACAGGCTTTCAAAGCTGGTAAGGATCCAGGCCCTGGAAGAAGCACCCTGGGGGAAATAGCCGGGACCTCTCACAGTGGAAAGATCACCACCCTGGGGTACACCGGGACCAGAAGGAGTTCCGAAAGGAATGCCTTTCTGACCGGTAGTGGTTCCATTGGGAGATACGTAGAAACGGTCAATACGAGGATCGCCGTCATATTTGTAATAATCGATCGCGTATTCGCTTGCTCTCAGGTGATCACGCTGCGAAGACGTACCTGCCTCATTTGTATGGTAAAACCGGTAATAAGGCTGGGGCTTGGCAGCTGAGAATCCAGGCTGGAAATGCGCATCCTCGCCGGAATTAAGGAATTCCTGGCCGGGAGCCAGCAGATCCGTATTGGGATAATCGTCGCTGGTCGCATAGATCTTGGCAACCTGGCCGGCGATGTCAAACCCGGGAACTACGGTCTGGGGAGAATACAATCCATTGTTATGAAGATGCACGAGCATTCTCAAACGAAGTGTATTTGCCAGCTTGATCCAGCGGGCCAGGTTTCCCTGGAACACGAAGTCTACTTTATTGATATCCGCATTCTTGGCAATATCTGTTGCTACGGGATTACTCAACAATGCGATCGCTGCATCCAGGTCATCAAAGATCCCTTTGTAAACATCCGCCCCTTTGTCGTACTTAGGGGTGGGGATGAGAGATTTCTGAAGCGCTTCTGAATAAGGGATATTATTATAAATATCCACCAGCATCTGGAAATTCATCGAACGCATGATCCTGCCAATGGCCTCATAGGTACCCGCACCCAGAGCCTGGGCCTGGTTAGCCATGATGTTATAGTTATTGGCATTTACATATAAGTTATTCCAGAGCTCATTGTGATATGACTGGGTGAACTTATAGGTCTCCTCCTCGTTCAATGACTGGTAAGAACCTGAACGGGCGCCGTGTCCCATCCACCAGCTCAGCCACCAGTAGTCAGCCGCAATGTGCTGCGCTGTCTGCTGCTGGGCTGCCGGGAGGATCAGGTTTGGTGTTACTGATGCCTCAGCAACATCATCCGTTGTAGCATTGATGCTAAACTTCTCTTTGCTACACCCACCTGCACCGACGAGACCGGCGATCAGTACAGTGTAGATTATTTTATTATATTTCATATCTGTGCTTTTGATGTGTTTTAAGATTAAAATCTAAGAGCCAGAGTTGCACCATAGATCCTCGTAGGAGGATAATTGAATGCAGTGAGACGGCCGGTTGCGTTACCTGTGTAAGCAGCGTTACCGTTTCCACCCTGGAACTCAGGATCCATATTCCAAACATTCGATTTGGGCAGCCACATAAAGAGGTTTCTTCCACTGAGTGTTACAGATGCACCTTTTACAATATTTGAGAAACCTGATCCGAAGATCTTTCCAACAGGAATGTCATAGTTCAGGGAAACTTCACGAAGCTTCCAGAAATCACCGCTGGCAAGATAGTTTGTAGTTACCGCAGTCACCAGGTCAGAGTTCCAGAACAGACGTCCATACAGGTGTGTATAGATATTGGTGTTCGGGATATACTTGCCCGGGTTCATTGGATCTTCATAAACTGAGTTGGGGAACACAAAAGCACGACGGCCATTGTCAGCGCTGCGCGCAGAGATTCCGTTATCATCGAGGAACGCGCCCAGTTGGTCAACAACGATCTGGCCACCTCCGCGATAATCAGCAACTGCGCTGAAGGTGAGGTTCTTCCAGGATACATTCAGGTTCAAACCAAGAATGTCTGTGGGAACCGTACGACCGAACTGTGTCAGGTTGGGGTTCTGCTCCGGCATACCGGTTACAGCATCCACGATCACACGGCCCTGGTCGTCGCGATAGTAATCAGAAAGTCTGAATACAAAAGCAGGCTGTCCTACGATGGCATAGTTAAAGTTACCGATACCGAGGAAGTCAAGGCCTTCAACGATCCTTGTTACACGGCTATCCTGCTTGGTATAGTTCACTTTGAAATCAACATTCACATTACCGAGCTTCACAAGAGGAGTCAGGCGAAGATCGAATTCCCATCCTGTATTCTCAAAAGCT
>CAMLEM010000118.1 GCA_946479005.1 uncultured Chitinophagaceae bacterium
CTGTCTTTTTCAGAGCGCAAAAACAGCCGAATGATCGCTGGATACTTTTCGGCATATTCCACGCAGATCTCCCGGGTACCGTCTGTCGATTCGTCTTCTCCCAGGATGATCTCGAAAGGAAATTCCGTTTCCTGTGCGATCACTGAATCCAGGCATTCACGGATATATGGTGCGTGCTGGTAGGTTTGAATGCAAACCGATACGAGGGGTGCTTGTACTTCAGGCCTCATTAACAGAGATTGATTTGATCATCTTACAGGGATTGCCCCAGGCAATCACGCCCGCAGGGAGGTCCCTGTTAACTACACTGCCGCCACCCACTACCGTGTTTTCGCCAATGGATACGTGGTCGAATACCAGGGAACCAATGCCCAGCTTCACCCCCGCCCCGATCCGGCAGTGACCAGCGATATGAACGCCCGGCCCCGTCATCATATGATCATCCAGCATCGCGTGATGTCCCACGCTGCATCCTCGGTTGATATAAACACCAAATCCCAGGCGTGCAAAGGAAGCGATAACCGATCCCGGCTCGATCATTATCGCCTTTTCAAGTTCCACCGTAGAAGCGATTACCGACCGGGGATGAATGACGTTAATGTAATCCCGCGCCTCTACTCCACAATGTTCAAGGAAGAAATCAACCACCTTCTTTTTGGGGAGCGGGTTCATCACAGCCGGAAAACAGCAATGTGCATTTCTGTCGAATTGCCAGTCCTTCCAATGGGTCACGCGACAGTTTATTCCCGGCGGGCAATACGGAAGCGATGCCGCGATCTCCATATTCTGAACGATCACTACATCCCGGTACTCTCCGGTTACAGAGAAAACATCCAGGATCCGTGAGATCGTAGCCTCGCTATACCCCAATAAATGAACCTGCATTATAAAAACCCAGTTTACCGAATTCAGTATGGGTGAAGAGATCGCGTCCCCATTCCTCTCTCCATTGGTGAACTCGTTTCAATAACATAATGTTGGAAGCCTGTACCTTTTTCTCTTCATCAAACCAGAGGTTGTCTTCAATGCCCACCCTTACCCCGAAACCATTTTCAATGGCATAGCGGTTGGCGGTGACCTGGTTTTTGCCGATCCCACCGAAAGCAATAAAACTCTCCGTCTCGGGAATATCACGGGCGCCAAGTTCCATATGAGGGAACTTCGCCTGGAAACCACTGATGTTGCCAAAAATAAGGTTCCAGTAGTAGGGAGCTTTGACGAGCCCTTTGCGGATTAGGAACTTCCCGTAGTTGATCATTCCCAGGTCGAAACATTCCAGTTCCGGACGCACGCCGTGATCCAGCATTTTGGCAGCAAGCCGCTGGATCATCTCGGGACTGTTTACCGAAGCCTGATCAAAAAAATTAAGGGAGCTCAAAGTCAGGGAACACATATCCGGCTTCAGTTCGATCACGGCAGATCTTTTTTCAAATTCCGGGTATGTGCGACCCGATGTGCTGGCGCAGACCACCAGGCCAGGGCAGTGCTTCCTGACCCCTTCTATGATCTGCGAATAGATGCTGAGGTCGCCGGTGGGCTTACCCTGTCCATCCCTTGCGTGTAGATGGGCAATCGTGATCCCCATCTCAAATGCCTCCTGGGTTTGTTCAATGATCTCTGAAGGCGAGATGGGAACATAAGGTGTTTGAGACCGTGTGGGGACCATCCCCGTGGGGCAGAAATTGATAATCAACGGCCTCATAACCTGAAGTTTTAAGTGCGGCTCAAAATACAAAGAAACACCCTCGTCGGCAACCCCCGGAAAGTGGCATAAGCCCCTGAATTAAAAAGCCATTAAAAGAATTGAGCTCGCCCACATAATGGTCCATCTCCCAAAAACCCCGATTCATCCACCATATCCTACCATTCATACAGGCTGTCCACAGCAGGATGTTCCCACCCTGTAACTTTATTCAACGGTCTGCGTCTCAAGGTTAATCGTTGTTAAAGAATCTGAAAAAACAGGCTGAAATTTTGGTCGTACGAAATTAGTCGTATATTCGGGTCTTAAAACAGGAAATATGTCAGCCCCTAAAATGATCAAACCGACAGAGAGTGAGCTTGAGATCCTCCAGATCTTATGGCAGCGAGGCCTTGCCACGGTGAGGGAGGTACACGAGGAACTGGCCAAGACCAAGGATGTAGGTTATACCACCACGCTCAAGCTGATGCAGATTATGAATGAGAAAGGGATCGTTCGCCGCGACGATTCTATGAGGACCCACGTGTACCAGGCCGCCGTGAACAAGGAGAAAACGCAGAAGCACCTTTTGAATAAAATGATCGATAGCCTGTTTGGTGGCTCCCCGACGCAGCTGGTGATCCAGGCGCTGGGAGATGATAACCACAAAGCAAGCCGTGAGGAACTGGAAAAGATCCAGGCATTGCTGGATAGTCTCAGGAAACAATAAAAACCAACTGTATGACCGGCGGAGCAAACTTTCTCCAGGCACTGGGATGGGCTGTGCTTAACAGCTTATGGCAACTGGCCCTCCTTTGGATCGTTTACCAGCTTATCACTGGTATTTTCAGAAAGACCCGCTCGGCTTCCAAAAGCACCCTGGCCTCCGTGCTCCTTTTCGGGGGATTCACCTGGTTCCTTTATACTTTCTTTTCCGTATTTGGAAAAAGCACGGCTTCAGAGATCATTGCTGATTCGCCCGTTGTAAACGCCGCGGTGAATCCTGAGCTGAATAGCTGGCTCCAGCAAACCCTTCCCATCGCATCCATCATTTACCTGCTGCTGCTCGTTTTTCCTACGGCCCAGTTCATCCGCAATTATCGCTATGTGCAGGTGATCCGCCAATATGGGCTCAGCAAGATCGATCCCGAGTGGAGGATCTTTGTCAGGAATATCGCTTCCCATATGGGCATCCGGGGCGATGTGAAGGTCTGGATCTCGGCGCTCGTGAAATCACCGGTAACAGTGGGTTTCCTCAAGCCCGTGATTCTCGTTCCCATAGCGGCGATCAACCATCTTACTCCCCAGCAGCTGGAAGCCGTTTTGCTCCACGAACTGTCGCACATACGCCGGTACGATTATTTGCTCAACCTGCTCATCCAGTTCATTCATACCATTCTTTACTTCAACCCGTTCGCCAAAGCTTTCGTGAAGATCGTTGAAAAGGAAAGAGAAAAAAGCTGCGATGAGATGGTGCTGCAATTCCAATATGATTCCCACGAGTATGCCTCCGCGCTCCTGTTGCTGGAAAAAGCGGGACAAGTTTCCCCTGTTCTCTCTATGCCGGCTTCCGGCAGAAAGGCGGACCTTCTTTCCAGGGTAGAGCTGATCCTCGGCGTTCAGAAAAAAAATGTGTTTTCGTTTAACAAACTCGCCGGATTTTTTGCGGGACTGCTTTGCGTGATCGCACTGAATGCGATCCTGATCATCAACAAGCCCGCGAATGCCCAAAAGGCACCGGGTTTCGCCAGCCTGAAAAATGCCGGTGAACTATTCCGCCAGGCATCTCCCGGCAAGGGAGAACCCGCTTCCCCCAGCCAGGAAGCCGTTACAGAAGAACAACCTTCCACGGTGATCAATCATATCGATCTCGACAGGTCTGATGAAATGCCCGCCACCGAAGCCCCCGTAACAGGCTCCGCGATCAGCCATTCCGGATTTATGGGCAGTGCAGTGGAACAGCCTGCCTTCATACCGGTCGCTTTCAATGATCTCGCTTTTCCCATGCTGAATGAACAGGAAAGACTGCAGGTGCACTCTGCCGTCGAGGCGTCAAGGAAACTCATCGCCTCTGATCAATGGAAACAGGTGGAAAAAAACATCGCGGATGTATTTACCCAGAACGAAAAAGACCAGCTGAAAAAACTTTACCAGAAAGAGCTTGAAAAAGTGAACTGGAAAGAGATGGAGAAGAAACTGGCGATGGCTTACAACACCATCGAATGGGAAAAGGTGAATCTCCAGTTGAACCAGGCAATGACAGAGATCCGGCTCGACAGCCTTCAGCGGGTATATGCCGACGCGATCGTGAAGATTGATGATGTGAAAAAAGAATTGGAGAGCGCTAACCTCGAAGGCATCCCCGACAGCGAATATGATATTCCCCTCCTTGAAAAGAAGAAATCAGAACTGGCCAGGGAACTTAACCTGATGAAGGCAAGGAAAGTGAAAAAGATCGTTCGTCTTTAAGTACCAACAATCTGAATTATTGTATTTGCTCTCCCCTGAACATTGAAAACTGAGAATTGAAAACCCTTTCTCTACCAGCACCTCGGGCAGGCTTCTGAATATTTATTCCCGATCAGGAATCCCACCATTATTTCGTGCGTTCCCCGGCTGACCGTATTCAACGCCGTAGTCGTGAAATCATAGGCATAACCCACGTTAATCGTGTTCTTCAGGTTCAGCCCTCCCATCGCGGCATAGCCGTTCTCATAGCGATAGCTGCCCCCCAGCCAAAAAAGATCGCGGTACTGAAGCTTCAGGTTTGCTTCCGGTTGAAAATTCGTTTTTGAAGAAGCATTGATGTACTTCACCATCAGTGAGGGGATCGCGTTTACGTCTTCCCCGAGAAGAAAGCGGTAACCCGCTGTGAGAAAAAGATGGGGAACCAGTCGCCCCGTAGTGGCGATCGCTGCATCATCGGTGAAAATCACTTTTTGAGGGATCACCTGCTGCGCGGCGAATCCCACGAAATAATTTTTGGAGTAAAGCCAGAGTCCAACGCCCACATCCGGTCGGATCCTGTTGATCTCGCCATCCATTGCCGCAGCCGTGGCCGGGTCGAAAGGATCTCCGTTGCCGGTAAAATCCTGCTTGGCCTTGTTAATGCTTACATTGGTGATCCCGGCATAAAATCCCCCGGAGAGATTGGTGGTGGGTGTCAGGCCCAGGTGATAGGCATAGGAAATGTTCGCGGAAAAGCGGTTAAAGCTACCCGTTGCATCGTTGATCACGGCCAACCCCACCCCGTGATGTGGTTCGGCAGCGGTGTAGTTCTCCCAGTAATATTTTCCCCTGGGATTTTGCCCGGGGATCTCGTAGGACGTGGCATTGGTCCGATAGTCCTTCTTTCCCAACGGTGCGTGCACCGTTAGATAGGAGGTTTTCGGAGCGCCGTTCAATCCCACCCACTGATCCCTGGTACTGATCTTGAGATCCGTATAGTTCTCAATACCGGTGATGGCGGGGTTGACAATATACTGGTTCAGGATATACTGGGTATAATGCGGCCGTTGCTGCCCAATACACGCAGATCCAAACATCACTGCTGTAATAAGTAGAATATTCCTTTTCATTTTGATCAACGTATTACGTCCACATAACCGGTCAGCTGCTGCCTTCCGTTTTTCGGGTTCACAATATAATAGTAGGTACCAATGGGTACGGGCTTGCCGTTCACTGTGCCATCCCAGGGCTGCGAATAACCCACGGAATGGAAGACCGGCTGCCCATAACGGTTAAAGATATCCACCGTACAGCCGGGATAGGTCTCCAGGAAGGCGATCTCCCATTTATCGTGGACACCATCTCCGTTCGGGCTGAATATGTTCGGGATCAAAGGACTCTTCAAGACCTTCACGAACACCTGGTCTGATTTCACGCAACCTTTATCACTGGTAACAGTGAGTGTGTAAGTAATGTCGTAAGGCGGGGAAACCACCGCATTGGAAACATTCGGGTTGACAATCCCGATCGGCGGCGACCACAGGTAGGTGACAGGCATCGAGGCATTCATCGAAGGAGTGAGCGTTACCTGGCCGCCTTCCAGAACTACCTTATCCGGTCCCGCATTCGTGGGTGGCACGGGGAATACTTCAATGGTTTGTTCAATGTAATTGCTGCAGCCATTGTTCCCGTTGTAAGTGAAACGGATCGTATGGATGCCCGCCCCTGCAGCGGCAGGATCGAACAATCCGCCCGCGCTGATCCCCGGACCGCTGAACACCCCTGTTCCCGGCAGACCATTGGTCATTGAGGCCTGTGTCACCTGGAAGGATGGCACATCCCCGCAAATGCCGCTGACCGGATCAAATTCCAGGGTAGGTGTGGCCAGCAGGGTGATAT
>CAMLEM010000119.1 GCA_946479005.1 uncultured Chitinophagaceae bacterium
ATCCATTGATCCGTAATGTCAACGATCCTTCCCTCGTCGATCAGCACCAACCCGGATCGAAGGCGTTGATCAGAGATTATGTTTTGTGAACGTAGTGCGAACATTAACGTGATTTATCAGCCAACGGCAAGAATATTAAATATTGAAACAATTACCTACTTTGCTTTCGATGCTTGTTTGGAGCCTGCTTATACTATTTACGCTGATTCTCCTGTTGTTTGTATATATGAGCTTCCGCCTGCGTTCCCTGTTAAAAAGCGATGACCTTTCAGACGATGCGAGGGAAAGAAGCGAACTTACCCAGGGGTGGATCTATGCGGGGATCATCTCCACGTCCATTGCGATGATAGCCAGCCTTTATATGGTCGTTAAAGGTTCCGCTTACGAAGGTCACCTCCAGGAATGGCTGAACATCGTAGTGCGGGTGATGCATATCGGTTTTGGCATTGCTTGGATCGGTGCCTCATTTTATTTCGTATTCCTGGAGAACGCCCTCAACCGAAAAAATGTACGGGAAGACCTGGCCGGTGATCTCTGGGCTGTTCACGGTGGTGGTTTTTATTACCTGGAAAAATACAAGGTAGCTCCTAAAACCCTACCCCGGCATTTACATTGGTTCAAATATGAAGCATATTTCACCTGGCTTACCGGACTGGCGCTTTTATTTATCGTATATTATCTCAACGCCTCCGCTATGCTCGTGCAACCCGGTTCTGCCATTAAACCCGGCACTGCTGTTTCGATCGGGCTGGGTTCTTTCATTGTGGGCTGGCTGTTCTATGATCTTCTCTGCAGATCTCCCCTGAAGAGTAACAGGTTGCCTTTTGGTATTACCGGGATTCTCCTCCTTGCGGGTTTTGCCTGGTTCTACACCCAGGTTTTCAACCCCCGCGCAGCCTTTATTCATTTCGGGGCACTGATTGGCAGCCTGATGGCGGCCAACGTTTTCTTTGTGATCATTCCTTCACAAAAATCAATGGTGAGGGCAGCTAAAAAAGGGCAAAGCCCGGATGCACAAAAGGGAAAGAACGCGCTGTTTCGTTCCATTCATAATAACTATCTCACCTTTCCCGTGCTCTTTGTAATGGTGAGCAATCATTTTCCCAGCACTTTTGGGAATGCAAATGCCTGGCTGGTTCTCGCCGGAATTTCCCTGGCCACGGCGGGCATCAAACACTGGTTGAACCTCCGGGAACAGGGAAGGATCAGCGTTTGGGTATTGCCCGCCTCTGTGATCCTCCTGCTGGCGATCGCCTGGGGAACCGCACCGGAAACCATTTCGGGTAAATGCAGGGAGGTGAGTTTTGCTGAAGTGAATAATATAATCCAGCAGCGGTGTACCAATTGCCATTCTGCCCGCCCGACCGACAAGATCTATACCGCTCCTCCCAATGGGGTTGCCTATGATACCCCGGAAGAGATCAGGGCTAAAAAGGATCTCATCCTTCAACGAGTGGTACATACCAAAACGATGCCCCTGAACAACCAGACCGGGATGACGCCCGATGAGCGGGAGGCGATCCGATGCTGGATCGAAAATGGAGCGATCATTAACTGATCAATTGCTGAGCTCGGAAACGCTTCTCTCGACAAATCGCGTGAGGTCGGCGCCCTTGAGCATTCCCTGCGCCAATAATGCCAGGTCGAAGGCCTGCTTTGCCAGGGATTCCTTCCTGTCTGCCGGTGCAGCAAGTATTTTGGAAACCAAAGGATGATTCGCATTCACTGCCACCTTGTATTGGTCCGGCATCGAGCCATAAAAATCCATTCCCCCGCCCAGGCGCGACATATCCTTCATTCGGCGCATCCATTCTTCCATAGTCAGGGTGACCGGCAGGCCTTCCTCACCGAGGCTCTCCAGTTCCACCTTCATTGCCGGATTATTTATCGCACGCCCGAAGATCTCTTTCAGCTCTTTCGCTTCTTCCTCAGTAAGCGTATGAGCCTGGGCTTCCGCCGCGGGTATCAGTTTGTCGATCACATCGGCATCCACTCTTTTCCATTTGGTTTTCTCCAGCTTCATTTCCATATGGTGAATGAAGTGCGTGTCAATGGGAGAGTTCATCTTCAGAACGTCATACTCCCTTTTTTGCGCCAACTGGATGAAACTGTCCTGCGCCTCCGGGTCATTGGTGTAGAGATAGATCAATTCGCCGTCCTTGTCGGTTTGCCTGGCCCTGACCTTTTCATTGTACTCCTCGATCGTGAACTTCTCATCCTTTGTGTTCATTAACAATAAGAATTCCTTTGCCTTCTCGAAGAATTTCTCATCCGACATCGCTCCGTATTTCACGAATATGCCGATGTCATTCCATTTTTCTTCGTATGATCCTCTTTCTTTTTTGAATAGTTCCCCCCGCTTATCCGCCACCTTCCGGGATATGTAACTGTTTATCTTCTTCACGTTGCTGTCGGCCTGGAGAAAGGAACGGCTTACATTGAGAGGAATGTCCGGAGAGTCGATCACCCCGTGCAGCAACAGGAGAAATTCGGGCACAATATCCTTCACCTCGTCTGTAATGAATACCTGGCGGCTAAAAAGCCTGATCTTATTACGCTGGATCTCGATGTCTTTTTTCAACCTGGGAAAATAAAGCACCCCCGTAAGATTGAAAGGATAATCAACGTTCAAATGGATCCAGAACAGGGGTTCTTCCGAAAAAGGATAAAGCTCCCGGTAGAACTCCAGGTAATCTTCGTCCTTCAGGTCGGAGGGGGCCTTCGTCCAGATCGGCGCAGTGTTATTGATGAAATGATCAACTTCTATGGTCTTGTATTTGGGTTTCCCCTCCTCATCCGTTCCGTCTTCCACGGATTCTTTTCTTTTACCGAATTGAATGGGTACGGGAAGGAATTTCGCATACTTCTCGAGGATGACCCGGATCCTTTGCTCTTCGAGAAATTCCTCTGATTCCTGGTTGATGTATAGAATGACCTCCGTTCCTCTTTCTGTGCGCGAGCCTTCCGAGATCTCGAAGTGAGTGCTTCCGTCGCAGATCCATCGTGCGGGCTCCGCATTTTCTTCGTAGGATAAGGTCTGTATCTCCACTTTTTCCGCCACCATAAAGGCGGAATAAAATCCGAGTCCGAATTTCCCGATGATCTCATTGGCATCCTTTGCATCCCTGAACTTTTCAAGAAACTCAGTGGCGCCCGAAAAAGCGACCTGGTTGATATACTTCCGGATCTCATCTGCTGTCATTCCCACGCCCCTGTCGGAGATACGGATCGTTTTCGAAGAAGGATCCACTGTTACTTCCACCTTAAGCTCGCCCAGTTCCCCTTTGAAATGCCCCAGCGAGGAAAGTCGCTTCAGTTTCTGGGTGGCATCCACCGCGTTGCTGACCAGCTCCCTCAGGAAGATCTCGTTATCCGAATAAAGAAATTTCTTAATGATTGGAAAAATGTTCTCCGTGTTGATGGATATCGTTCCGGTCTCTGGCTTCATATAAAACTGTTTTTTTGCGCCGCAAAGATAGCCAAGCAGGGATAAATTCACCGCGTATCATCCCTTACACATTGCAGAAAAAACGGATTCAAAATGGCACGGTATTTCATTTTTCCCCTGAGAAAACAGATCGTTATGAAAAGGAAGAGCTTATCTACAGGCGTATTGATCGGGGCAGTACTAACAATGGTTGTATCACAGAGTTGTACAAAAAGCGCCCTACAGGATGGTCCGCTCGCCTCCCAGGGTGTTTCAGATACTACGAATACCATTGGCATCACGGGAAATTCATACAGCAAACCAGATCATTGGGTGGGAAAGAACATCCCGGTTACCTGGGTGAACCGCGATAATAAGGTGCATACCGTGACTGCCGACAATGGCAGCTGGAGCAGCGGGCCAATGGAACCGGGAACCAGCTATACAAGAAGTTTCAGCGAGACAGGTTCTTACAGTTATCACGATGAGTTTTCCACGGCGAGGGCGGCAATCAATGTTTTTGGACGAGAGGAGTAACCCTTCCCGCAATAGAAGGGATGATGATCTCATAATTCACTATGCCAAATTTTTTAACCACTTCGTCCACCAGTTCTTCGCGGACAACGAGCAGGATCTTTTTTGTAGGTATCTGAAGTGCCCGCCGGAGCACTGCAGAGAAGCCCTTGTCTTTGAGCTCAAGAGGACCGATCTCGTCAATGACCAGCCAGCCTTCTTTGTCAAATGCCTCAATGAGCGAATTTTCTGCTTTTAGAAATGCTTCCAGGCTGAACCTGTACCGGCCAACCTCGAAGGAAGGCTCCTGTTCGCTGATCGCCTCCATAGGAAAGGTCTCCCCTGATCCAATTTCCTCGAAGTACCGGGTTCCATCGATCTTCGGACTGAGAATTCCCAGCGCCTGGTTTACATTCAACCAGGCCTGGAGATAAGTTGTTTTACCGGAATGTACCGGGCCTGAGAGGATCAACACTTGAGGCTCTGCGCGGATCACATTGACCAGAACGGTTTTAATAAAAAGCGGAAGCCGGGAAACGGACTTTTCCCCCTTATGCTTTTTCCAGGCTGCACCTATAATGTTCCGTATCTCCGGAAGGGTTCTCTCAATGTCTGCGACCTCCTGTTTCAGGGCAGATCTTTTCTTCGCCAGCCATTTTTGGAGGAGCCCCTTTAACAAAGGACCTACCAACACCACCCAACCGATAATAACAAGGAGCGAACGGACAAGGATCTCCACGACAGGTCCCGGGGGTAAGACCGGTTCCCCAAGTCTCAACTGCGATTGAATAAAAAGCAAAAAGAGCAGGACCCATAAACCCCGGATCAACACAGTCTTCCTCCGCTTTTTTAATACGTGAACATTATCTGCGGGCAGCGGGTCGTTCAAACGGAAACGGGGATCGGCATACAGTTTATGAAGGCTTCCGGGTAATCTTCCTGCAAACCATCCAATGATAAGCCCCGCCAGGAGATGAACCCCGAGGTAAGTACCGATGATCCAGGAACTGTAATTTGTAAAAATGGATCTTCCTGTGAGCCGGTTGAGCAGATCGTTGACAGCTATCCAGAGATCATTTCCGTAAACGATCGTCAAAACCAAAATTCGTTGCAGGCCCGATTCCATTAATGCCAGCAGGGCAAGCAACAGGGTGGAAATGGTAAAATGCTTCCTTCCCCTGAAAAGGATCTCACCCATCAGCCCCTGGAAGAAAACCGCGATGTAGGCTGCAGGGCCCGCCTGTGGACTCAGTATAAACTTGAATATGGCAACGATGATCGTCGCCTTAAGTATGGATCCTTTCGCCGGGTGAAACCAGGCGATCAGGGAAATACAAAGCACAGCACAACCTCCAACGACCAGGCCCGAAACGGGTAATCTCAATCCGTGAATCAAACCGCCCACCATTGCTTCGCAAAGAATCCATAATGCCACAAGCCGGTAATACACCGGATCCAGCCTGGCCCTGCTCTTCCCTGGTCGCAGAACTGTTCCTGCTTTTATCGTTGCTTCAGCCTCCAATGCGTGTTGCTTGTTCACGAAATAAGAATAAATACTTCATAACTTTATTTTGTGATCCGTTTTCTACTCAACGATAAAGTAATTTCCACTCAATTATCTCCGGGACTCCCCTTACTTGACCTGGTCCGATACCACGAGAACCTAAAAGGCACAAAGATCGGTTGCAGGGAGGGCGATTGTGGTGCCTGCACCGTATTGGTTGGTTCGATGGTGGATGGGGAGCTGCGATATCATTCAATGACAAGCTGTCTTCTGCCGCTTAACAATGTCAACGGGAAGCACATTGTGACGGTAGAGGGTGTGAACCTTCCATACGGAATGCGTGATGCGCCCGAATTGAACGCTGTACAGTCCGCCCTGGCACTGGAGGGTGCCACACAATGTGGTTTCTGTACTCCCGGTTTTGTGATCTCGCTGATCGGCTTTTGCCTGAACAGGCAAAGTTCTTACAAAAAGGCCATCGCTTCCATTGACGGGAATATCTGCCGATGTACAGGATATAAATCCATTCAACGGGCTGCCTTTGCCCTTACCCGG
>CAMLEM010000120.1 GCA_946479005.1 uncultured Chitinophagaceae bacterium
AATGGAAACGACTGGAGGAGATTCCCTGTGCCCAGGTCCCAGCGATCGATAAATGCCCCGGTAGTGGCGAGAGAACTCGTTATTACTTCTGTACCCTTCGCGTTGATCTCGCCGAAGAGTATTATTTTACTGCCACCGTTAATGGAGCGAATCAACTTCTGATCAGCGGCATTCCAAACTTTCAGCTCATTCTTTGAAGTGAGGGCCAGGAATCTATCTGCCTGTTGAGAAAAACGACATTCCCTGAAGAACTGGCCATCTTCGCGTTTCATAAGGACTTCCCTGCCGGAAGCGACATCCCATAAACGCAGTGAACTGTCTTTACCGGCCATTAGCACAAGATTCTTTCGCTCTGATATCGCTGCATTATCCGGGTAAACAGGATGATTATCTTTCCCCATTCCATCGAACATTGCCTCTATCCAAAACTTACGGCCCAGGCTGTCTTTCATTTCAACACCTTTGAGGTTGGAAATGGAAATCTCCGTCCTTACCAGATTGAGTCGTTTCCTGAGCTGAAGATCGTGATACTCTATCGCGTTGTCGGCAAGGAGTATTAAATGTTTCCCATCTGCGGTGAATTCTCCTTTCTGTATCCAGTTATTATACTCGAATTTGATGTCGTAGTATAAAGCACCGGTCCTGATCTCCCATACCCGGGCATGCTGATCGTAACCTGTGGTGAGCAGGAACCTGTTGCCAGGACTAAAACTTATATCACTGACAGGATTGTTGTGGGAGATCGTCTTCAATAAACGCCCGGTGGCTACTTCCCATAACTTAACTACGCTTTCGTCGGCCCCGCCTGTGGCGAGATAGCGGCCATCGTCGCTATAGGCAATATCTGTAATTGGAGAATTATGCGTAACAGGCAGCATCAGTTCCGGCTGTTGCGCGCGGGAAAAGTATGATAAGAACAGAAACAGGAGGCAGCCCATCCCTGTATGCCTGGACATAATGTGATTTTTAGGTAATATACAATATGTTCAGGTGTGGCAGATACCCTGTAGCACGGATTCGGTGGGGGTTGAAACAGCCAATAACAGCTCCTGAAATCCAATGCCTGTATTTGCAACAACCTTTAAATGACCAGTAGCAGGTATTCCTCTCACACGGATTCAATTCAATCTTTTCCCCGTCTTATCGATTTGGAATTTGGTCGATTCTATCAAGTCGCCCTCTTCCACAAGCGCTTTCCCGTTTAAAAATTCTTTGGCAGAAAGATATCTGTAGGGAATAACCAGCTTGCCCGCCTCATTAATGTAACCCCATTTGTTTCCGTCTTTTGTTACGGCGATCAGGCCCTCGGATACCTTACCAACAGACTTGTATTCCGCAGGGATCACCACCGCAAGTCCATTGTTGAGATCCTGGAAACCATATAACCCATTTTTATCCCTGAACATTTTTAAAAGTGGAGGCTTGCTCTCCGGCTTCTTCTCCGGAACGGTGGCCTGGGAGGCATCGGGCAGGGCGGCAATATTTGTGGCCTCTTTACTGGAAATTGTATTGGATATGGTAAACCTGAACAACACTTCATCATCTTTTTCGAAATGCGCAACTCTCATTTCGAGAGCAGGATTGTTCTTATCAAATTTTGAAAAGATCAATTCATTCGGCAGCTCAAAAGATTTACCCGCTTTCAACAGACCGGTACTTTTATATTTCTCTGCCATATATTTTTTTATCTCGTAAAAGAATTTGGGAACTGTATAGGACGAGTTTTCACCTAACTGAACGGTATACGTGTATTTTGATTTATTGACCCTAACCCACGGTGACGGTTTCATCACCAGGCTGGGATTGACCGCATTGTAACGCGCGTGTATTGTGTAAAAATGATCCTCACCCGCCACCTCTTCTTTTTGTTTCATTACCCGGGAGATCGTTCCTGCGTTCGCCAGTACTGAATCGAGTACTACCGGAAGCAGCGAGGACGCGCCATTGGCCTTGTCTTTCAAACGGTATTCGATAGAAAGTCCAACGTGGTGCTCAGTGGCCAACATTTTTTCAATCTTCAGCTCCATTAATGCAAACATGGAAGGCCTCCAATATGTAAAGCTCGTGGAAGTTTCCTTGCCTTCGGTTTTCACTTTTTCCTTTTCGGAAAAAGGGGTCATCTCTTTCTTAAACTCCAGGAACTCTTTCAGGATTTTCGCGCTGTTAGCAGGCGTTACTTGGAAATCATAAGACGTAAAGATCACGTAAGATGCTTTGTCAGTTATTATTGAACTGGTTGAACTGCTTCCCTTTAAAATTTTCAATGGACTTTGAGAACTGTTTTTGCTCTTATCTTCTGTTTGGGGAATCGTTTTCAATCCACCGGGTAAAGCATTGAGCACCTGGTCTATTACCTCAACATCCAGTATACTGTATTTCCCGGGTTCTTTCGGGGATGGCTCCAAATAAACTTTTCCCTTAAATAAAGCCTTCCCTGTGCTGATGTCTTTTATTTCAATGGATCGTTCCCATACCGTTGCCGGGTCATTCCTGTCTTTCCCCATCTCCAAGATCCTTTTTGACGATAACACTGAATACTTTGCATTTGAATAATAGCTTTTAGAGGTTGAATCGGTGTCGTCACCTCCATCCAGATTAAGAGAAACGATATCGCTGTCGATCTTAATTAAACCTTTGGCGTTATTGGTTGCAAAAACAAATCTTATTGCACTGGTTGCCGATTTTGTGAGCGATAGAAACACCAGTCCTTCTTTTACTTCGGTTTTTGAAAAAGTTGAGAGGCGTGATTGGGTGTAACTGACCTGGATGGATAAAATAAAAACAAGGGGAAAGAATAACTTTCGCATATGGCTGGATTTTAAATGGGGTCCATTAAGATATGCAAAAACTTCTTAATGTTTATGCCGGCTTCCGTTCTTTTTACCACGGAGGACATTGAGGACACAGGCGCTTCCCGACGACACAGAGGGTATGACGAGTAGAAGGACACCGCGATCGCCGCTTCGCTGTGTCGCCGCGTCCGGCTGTTCGCTGTTCCGCCGTTTACTTATATTTATTCCCTAATTCTAATTATGAAACAACTGCTTTTACTCTGCATTTGCATTTCTCTCAGCTTCCTCGCTTCCTCCCAATTATTGAAAATCGATGACGGGGTGGAAGTGGACATCCTCCTTGGCGACAGCACCAAAAACAACTGGAAAAAAGGGACCGTTACCGGTTATGATTCGGTTCGTAAGATTTATAAGGTGAAGATTCTCGATGGCGATAAAATGGATATCCCTTCCAAAAACCCCGAACAATGGATCCGGCCCATAGCAGACGGAAAGACCGTGATCAAGTACGGCCCCGGCGCCAAGATCCCTTTTCAAAACAGGGAGAAAATGATCCATCCCGTGGATTGCCGGCCAACAGAAAAATTCATAAAGAAGAATCTCCGGTCCCTGATGGCGGCTGATTACAGGGAATTTGAATACATCTACGTTGATTTTCCCAAATACAAACCCCAGCACGGGTATAATGATCCAAAGAATGAAGGCCAGTTCATCTATCCCTACGAACTGGAGTGGCTGGTGCATTTAAAACGGACCGTGCAAATGGGCGGGCGTCTATACACTGAATACCAGACCTGGGAGTACGATCGCGAATATGCGTATGCCACGAGAGGCAAGAAGAAATGTGAGTTTTATCCATTGGAAATGGACCCGCCGAAATTGATTTCCAGGGGTTGGGTGTTGGAGAAGCTTTGATTCGGAACGGCGAACAGCCGGACGCGGCGACGCCACGGAGCCAAGATCGTAACGAAACAGCCAGGGCTGTTGACGAGCGAAGCGAGCCCTGTTTCCCCTAACGGCCCTGTCATTCCGACCCGCCGTCGGCGGAGGAGGAACCCGGCTGTTTCATTGTCTATCATGAGCGAAGTTGAAGGGGATCTTTTTGTGCATCCGCCGAAGGCGGACTTTATGCCTTTGTGAGAAATGTATTCGTCGTAAAACAGCCGGACGCGGCGACGCCACGGATCACAGCGAACGCAACGGAACAGCCGGGGCTTTTGACGAGCGAAGCGAGCCCCTCTTTCTCTTGACGGCAATGTCATTCCGAGCAGAGCGAGGAACCTGGCTGTTTCGTTGCGCTCTTGGCTCCGTAGCGTCGCCGCGTCCGGCTGTTGGCTGTTAAAGTTCAAAAAGTTAACTGGCTCCGAAGGCCAGGTTGGATTCGTGTAAATCCGAGGTCCCTGAGCGAAGTCGAAGGGCGTCATCGATCATTCTTCGGTCTTCCCTCTCCGAAACTTCGCCTTATAGATATCATCCAACAATCCATTCTGAAATTTATCATCCGCCAGTTGCCAGAACATAATTCCTCCCAGTTCATTCTTCTTTGCGTAGTCTGTTTTGAGCCGGATGGAAACACTATCGTCAAAAGTGACCAGTACCTTTCTTTCGGCATTAAAAGCAAAGGGCGCCTGTGCTACCGGGTCCCAGTATTGCGTAAATCCTCTCGCGGGTGAAATGGAATCATAGATCTCCGAATAAGAGACTCCCCTGTAAAAACTCCCCGGCCTGTATAACCAGCGATTGAGCGTATCGTTCACCGAGAACATTCTCGAATAAAAGGCCCCGCCGTTCACGATCTTACTGGAAGGCACACCTGCGGCGATCATTCTTTTGATCGCGTTGTCAGCCGAAGGTTTCTGTTCAGGGGTTGAATACAGGGGAGTGTGGTGACCGCTGGTTGTACTGTAGCCGTGCACCAGGTCGTAAGTCATCACGTATACCTTATTCACCAATGGCATCACTTTCTTCCATTCAATGGAAGAATCAATGAACTGGTCAAACCCTCCCGCGGCAAAACTGATCTCGGGGGTGGGTCCGAGTTCTTTCCTGAGTGCTTTCACCAACAGGGTGAAATGACGTTTATCCGCTTTTGAAAAAGGATGACCGGGAGGACCCTGGATAGCGGGGTATTCCCAGTCGAGGTCGATGCCATCGGTGTGAAAATATTCGCCGAGTTCTTTCACGGAAGCGGCAAACTCCTTCCGCCCTTTATTGGTAGAAAATACCGCGGGACAGGTTTCGCAGCCGGTCCAGCCGCCCAGTGAAAGAATGACTTTCAAGCCGGGGTTTTTCGATTTATAAGATACCATTCTCTGAATGGTGGCTGTATCGCCCGCGTTATCGATATTCAGCCTGTTTCCTTTTAGATGCCCGAAGGAAAAAATAATATGGGTGAGTTTTTCTGTGGGAAAACTGTCGAGCCGGTTTGCCGGTCCGGCGTAATAACCGGTAATGCAAAAGCCGGGGCGACCTGAGCGCTGGGCTGAACAGGTAATCGTATGAAACAGGAAAAAAGCAAGCAGATAATAGCGGTTCATATTGGTTTAAAGTTAGGAGCAATCGCCGATTTGTACCGTTCCCCAATCCAGGCGAACCATTCACTTTTTTCTTCAAATAATAAAAATCTTATATTAGATATTGGGTATTTCATCCCGGTTTATGCATCGCCAATTCCTGCTGCTGTTCATCCTGTTCTGTTCCGTTAGCCGGGCGCAATACCGTGGCGGAAGCGATGATGGTATTGCATCACACCTTTCCACTTCTCAAAATTCAACGCCCGGTATCTACCGGGGAGGACCTAATGATGGGTTCAGTGCTCAGCATTCGGATAACCTGAATGCTTCCCCCTCCATTTACACAGGAGGAAATAATGACGGTTGGACATTCCTTCAAAATACCGGGCTCAATTCCAGTCCTTCCATATACCAGGGCGGGATTAATGATGGGTTCTCCCAGTTCTCTGCCCTGGTGCAAAATCCCATTCCCAATATTTTCACGGGCGGAAATGATGATGGGTTTTCCGCGCTGCTGGTAGCTGCGCAGAATCCCGGACCTTCCATTTACTACGGTGGCATTGACGATGGCTTTTCTTCCTATCTCGCCAATCTCCAGAATATGCTGGCGAATATTTATCTCGGCGGCCCCAATGATGGTTTCGCTACCATCCAGGTCAATAACCGAAATCCCTGGCTGGTG
>CAMLEM010000121.1 GCA_946479005.1 uncultured Chitinophagaceae bacterium
CATCAACTGGAAGGCCACGGCCAGGAAGGACAGCCTGATGGTGAACAACTATACAGATGAACGGAGCCAGCAGATCTATTGCCTGATCAACAAGGGAAGGGTGATGAAGATGCCGTTCGAGGGGTTGACGCTGCTCGACTATGCGATCAATGCCTCTCTCGTTCTGACCAACGTAGCCCTGGTGAAACAGGACAGGGCAGGGCTGATCACTTTTGAAAAGAACCTCGACACATTCATTCCTGCCGATAAGAAATCCACCCAGATGAACCTGGTGCTCGAGCACCTGTACAAACAAAAAACGGAGTTCCTGGAATCAGATTTTGAAAAATTGTATTCAGTGATACGCAACCGCGTGACGAACCGGAGCCTGCTCATACTGTTTACGAACTTCGAATCCCTGGAAGGTTTGCAAAGGGCCCTGCCGGCTTTGAAAAAGATTGCGCATTATCACCTGTTGCTGGTCGTTTTCTTTGAGAATACAGAGCTTAGCTCCCTGGTCGCAAAGAATGCCTCCACGCTGGAAGAAGTATATATGAAGACGATCGCCGAAAAATTTGCTTTTGAAAAAAGGCAGATGGTAAAAGAACTGCATAAGAATGGCATTCCCTCCATTCTTACCACGCCGGCCAACCTCACCGTTAACACCGTGAATAAGTACCTTGAGCTCAAAAGGAGACTATCCATCTGATGAATACCGAAAATTATTTCCAGGAAGGAAGGGTGCTGCTCATCGACAAACCGCTTCACTGGACCTCTTTCGACGTGATCCGGAAAATGCGCAATATCATTGGCATCCGGAAGATCGGCCACGCGGGCACCCTCGATCCCCTGGCATCGGGGCTGTTGATCATTTGCACCGGCAGGTTTACCAAAAAGATCAATGAGTATATGGCCCGGGAGAAAGAGTACACCGGTCATTTCGTGCTCGGGGCGACCACGCCCACCTATGACCTGGAAAGCAAACCGGAGCATTTTAAATCTTATGATCATATCACCCGCGACGAAATTCAAAAAGCCGCTGCCCGCCTTACAGGGGAGATCCTGCAAACGCCTCCTGCACATTCGGCCATCAAGATAGAGGGGAAAAGGGTTTATGAACTGGCCAGGCAGGGCAAGGAAGTGAAAATGGAGAAAAGACCCGTCACGATAAGCGAATTTGAGATTACGGTAGTGAACCTGCCGGACGTAAGTTTCCGGGTGGTTTGCAGTACCGGCACTTACATTCGCAGCCTCGCCAATGACCTGGGGGAGGAATTAGGTTGCGGCGCGTATTTAGGATCCCTGTGTCGCACCCGTATCGGTGAGTTCCACCTGAAAGATGCATACAGCCTCGAAAGCTTCGAGGAGTTTGCCCGGGAAAAGCTTACTGGATGAAAGGATAATTGATGCCCAGCTGGAACTGGTCGCCCTGGTGAAGCTTGTAGGCAAACCAGCGGTGTTGATAATGGGCGAATTTGAGGGAGGGGCTGGGGTCCCTGGCCTTGTAAGCATAATCCAGCCGCACAACGAAGAAATTAAAATCGATCCTGGCACCGATACCGATACCAACCGCAAGGTCATTAAAGAACCTGTTGAAGCGGAATACGGCTTCCGGGAAGCCCGCATCTCTTTTCAGGTACCAGACATTTCCCACATCGGTGAACAATGCCATATTGAAGAGCACCCCCGAAAAGTTCCAAACTGGGAAACGGAATTCCAGGTTGGCTTCCACCTGCACATCACCAAACCGGTCGGGTACGCCGCTCGTTCCGAAATCATCGATGATGGACCCGGGGCCCAGCTTACGCAATCCCCAGGCCCTCATACTGTTGGGTCCGCCTGCGTAATATTGTTTGAAGAAGGGAAGATTGTTCCGCTTCTTTGGATTCCTCGTGGAATCGAGTTCATAACCCACCCCCGCAAATATTCTCATTGCCAGTGCCGTTTGTCCCCAGGTGATCTTTCGCGCGAAATCCGCATCCAGCTTGATGAATCGATAAAGATTGGTGTCAAGAAACTTGTTTCTCCAAATACCGAGGAGGATCCCGGAATGTTCCAGGTTCGTTTTGAAAACGTTTACATCATTTTTTCTCCCGCCGGTAACATTAAAGCCTGCCATAAAGGATGAGATAAAGCCATCGGTAAAAATATTCCGGAGGGAGGGATTGTTATTGAAGATCTCGGTGAGCTTGGGTTTTTCAGTGAAAGAAGAATATTCAATGTTGGGGATGCGCAAATTCAAAAGCTTCTTGTTGCCCGTGAATTCGTAACCCCAGGCTGCGTTCACCGTGTTAAGGTCATACAATTCCCGGCGTTGGGTGATCGCGCCGTTGAACGACAGAACGGTCCTGACATTATCGCGGTAACGTACCGGGATGGCCCGGCGGGGTATGGGCCTGGGAAAATAGATAACGTGGCTGAGGCTGATCTGTCTTGTTTGTATGAATTTAATATCGGTCGCCGTGTCTCTGCCAGTTTCAATCCCGTAGCGGAGATTGGTGCTGGCGAGATTGGCGGAACGGGCGAAATTCTTATTCTGTAGTCCAACGTTGATGCCGATGCCGAATAAGTTGCCGGAAACAGCGCTCTGGTTCCGGCTGGCTTCGAGGTTCAGGGTGAAAGAATATTTGCGGGCAGGGGATAGCTGAAGCCTAAAATCGGCTGTGTCGGTTCCCTCCCTCGGGAAGGCTTCCATATTGGCAAGGCGCCAGGCGCCAATGGCGTTGAAACGATTGATCGTACTGTAATAATTTCTTTGATCATAGAGATCGCCCCGTCGCATAAAGATGTTGTCAGGGATGATATGTGGACGGAACATATTCCGATAAGAGATCACCTTGATCCCATCGACCACCGTTTCACTCCTGGTGAGACCCGTGGTATCGCCGTAATCGGTATAAACTTCAATGTTTCCCACATAATATTTTATCAGTTTGGAGCTATCGAATTCAGGCCTTAACCTGATCTCGAGATCGGCTGTTGGCGTATCCCTGCGGGCCTGCAATTGGCGAAGGATCTCCAGTTGCTCAATGGGATCCACGGTCGGCCGCAGCAGAGCAACATCCACCGTATCCCACAGGCCGATGAGCAATTCCCTTCCGAACCTCAGGTATCCATTGTTTCTATAGAGGTCGGATAGCCTGTCGAGCTCTACGGAGATGGCGTTCCTGGCGAAGGGCGAGCCTTCTTTGACCAGCGCCGAACCCTGGCTTTCCAGGGCAAGCCTCTGCAGTTCCGGGTGGGCTATGTTGTAAGAGAAAGAATCAATGGTTACCACTTTACCGGGCTTCACTGTAAAATCCACGGAGGTTCGGTACTGGTCGCGTACCGTATCAATGGTCGCCTTGTAAGTGATCGTATCGCGAAAATACCCGAGCGAACCCAGCAGCGCACGCATAAAGACGATGGACTTTTCTGCATTATTACTGTCATACACGGGAGGGCGATCGAGTACGGGCCTGTTGATGCCCTGGTAGAAAAGTTTTCTTACCGTGCGCACGCGTATGCTGTCGTCAAGTTGGTTCTCCAGGCGGTCTTCCAGGTCAGCTTTTTCATCCGCAGTGAAATTTCCTTCCACATCCACATTATATTTGAAAACGAAAGGGGTATTGGAAGGGTAGTTACGCGGGACCACGGTGCAGGATAAAAGAAAAAGCAGCGGTAGTATGATCCACGACCAATTTGATCTTTTGTAAGTAGTTTGCCTGCCGGCTGACATAAATAAAACGGGAAAAGATTATGCTTTCTAAATTGAAAGTCAAATATATTCAAAGTTTAGGCCAGAAAAAATTCAGGGATGAACTCAATGTATTTGTAGCGGAAGGTCCGAAGACTGTGCTTGACCTCGCCGGGGAGCGCACCATTAAAATACAGGCTGTTTATGGTGTTGCGGAATGGCTCTCGAAAAACAAAGATTCCTTCCGCGATACAGAGATCGTGGAAGTAAGTGAAGCAGAACTTGAAAGAATCTCCCTGCTGAAAACACCCCACCAGGTAATAGCCATTGTAGAGAAACCCGTGGTGAAGAATGTCGTTGAGAACGAAGGGTTGATCCTGGCTCTTGATGCCATCCAGGATCCTGGAAATCTTGGAACCATTGTACGGATCGCCGATTGGTTCGGCGTGAAGAATGTGGTTTGTAACGGGGGCTGTGCAGACATCTATAACCCCAAAGTGGTGCAGGCAACGATGGGGAGCATTGCCCGTGTGAATTGCCATTATACGGATCTCTTGCAATGGCTCCGGGAAAATGAAAAGCTCCGGGTATATGCCACCGTGATGGATGGGCAGCCCGTTTCAAAATTGAAAAAGATCGGATCGGGGGTGATCCTCGTGGGAAATGAGTCCCGCGGGATCAGTGAAGAACTGCTGGAAAGAGCAAACGTACGGATCACCATTCCGAAACTGGGAGGAGCAGAGTCATTGAATGCTGCTGTGGCGACGGGGATCATCCTGTCGCATCTTGTTTGATCAACGGCTGTTATCACCGGAACTGGATCGCTTTCACCGGCTGCACTTTCTTCACCAATACGGTTGGGATCATCAACACGAGGAAGCAAACAAGGAAAGTGCCCGCGCATACCAGCGCTACCTGCCACCATACGATCTTTACAGCAGCTGTACGGATATAATAGGCATCTTCAGGGAGCTTGATAAACCCTGTGGACTGCTGTATCCAAAGCAGTAAAAGTGCCAGCACGGTCCCCACAATGATCCCCGTGACCGTGATCAGGAGTGAATGTCTCAAAAAAACACTTTGTACCGTCCAGTCAGTGGCACCCAGGGCCTTCAATACACCTACCATCTTTGTTCGCTCGAGCACCAGGATGATAAGACAGGTGATCAGGTTGATCACAGCCACCACCACCATAAAACCGATCAGCACATTGCGTGTCACATTTTGCATATTAAGCCAGTCGAAAATGTTCGGAGAGATCTGTCGGGCCGTGATGGTGTTCCAGGTGGGAGGGAGCAGGCCAAAAATGGAATCACTCATTTCTTCCGTAATGCGGTAATCCGAAAGGAAGATCTCATATCCCCCTACGTCATTGGCCGTCCATCCGTTCTTGCGTTGAATGAGCTTGATGTCGCTGATGGCGAAGGTCCTGTCATATTCCTCTATTCCTGTTTTGAAAATGCCCGTGATGGTCAGCTTATCGGGGCGGATCTCACCATCGGGGCGGAAAAAATACACCAGTATCCGGTCGTTGACCTTTAATTTCAACCGGTCGGCGGTGTAGGAAGAGATCATTATGTCCCGGCTGTAACTGCTGTCATTGAAGCTGATCTGTTTTCCTTCCTGGAGGAACCCGCTGATGTTTTCGAAATCATAGCTGGGGTCGAGCCCTTTCAGCAGCACACCTTCCACTTCATCCCTGGTTTTAAGAATGGCATACTTGGTGGCGAAAGGATGAACAGATTTTACCGGGCCCAGTGTCCGGATCGAGCGGATCAACGAATCATTCCTCGAAATGGGTAGTTCCTCGGCTGTGATAGGCCTGTCGGGCTGACGCTCCTGGATGCGGATATGCCCCCAGAAACTGAAGATTTTCTGGCTGATGGTTTCCTGGAAGCCATTAGCCAGTGACAGCGTTATGATCATCACCATCACCCCGATGACGGTGGCCGCTACGGAAAGCCTTATGATGAACCGGGAAAAAGAGGGCGCGCTGCCTTTTTCCCGGTTCCTGCTGAATGCGATCCTGTTTGCGATAAATGCTGCAACCTTCAATGGAATTGATTTGTCTATACCAAAAATAAGCCTGCTGCCAGATTTGCGCCTGTTTTTTGCCTGATTTTTGCCATCTTGTAAATTCAAAGAGAACCCGCGGATGAAAAAATGCATTTTAATGGTGTTTATGCTTGTGTCACTACTTTCGCAGGCACAGCAGGCCGACCATATCTACGCGGCCAATGTCTACTCGGTGAAGCTGCATAAGTACGGCGACATCTACAGTTACCCCGTGCTTACCCTTAACAGCAATGAACAACTGGAG
>CAMLEM010000122.1 GCA_946479005.1 uncultured Chitinophagaceae bacterium
TTACCTGTACTGGTTCCCTGCCTGTCGGCAGACAGGGAATCCAGTCATCCCGACTAATAAAAATCTCCTTGTATGTTCCCTGCCTGCAACCGGCAGGAGAACCGGTGAGCCCGGCCATTAAGAAAGCAAATTCCTCCAGATTGATATTTCATTAATCCAGCTTCACCTGCAATATCGCCGCCGGGTCCTTGGATCCTTCTGTGGAAATGTAGGTGGTGCCATCAGGGCCAAAACAAATGCCCTCCACCTGCGGGATCTCCTTACTATCGAGCTTGTAAACTTTTATGATGTTGCCATCGCGATCCAGTTTGTAAATGAGCGCAGCCGGGCCATCGGTAATATAGATCTCCTTAGTTACAGGGTGAACGCCCATCCCTGAGGGGCTGAATTTTACGGAACCCTTTTTTCCCTTGCCTTTTTCCTTCGACAGGCCGCCGGAATGGTCGATCGTAAAGATCACCGAGCTTTTCCCTGTGGCCGGATCAAAAGCATATACATCACGCGTTCCCTTCGATCCATTCTCATCCTTCCCTGTCAGCAGGAGACGCTTTCCTTCCTCATCGTAACAAAGCGACTCTACGTTATCCTTTATCGTCAGGCCGGTATCGAATTCTTTTACAGAAGGTTTTCCACTTTCCGCATTCCGGATCTCATAAAGTTTTCCGTCGGCCCGCACTACATAAAAAGCATCCGGGGTTTGAGTGATCTCTTCAAAATCACCAGCTCCTGCAAAATCCACCTGCTTTTCTATCCGCCCATTTTGCGTATTATAGAAAAATATGGTCCCTTTCTCATCTTCCACACACGCGAACAGGTTTTCATCCTGGTAATTTATGCCCGATATTTCCTTCAGCGACCCGGGCAGGTCGAATCTTTCCATCACCTGGATCGGGTTGTTGGCCATCATTCCTTCATTATCTTTCCTGACTTTATTTTCTTTTTTTGCCGACTTGGCCTGCTTGTTCGTTGAATCCCCGGAGAATGCAGCGCTGATGTCATTCCAGAAAAAAACCCCGGCTACCACTACCACCAGGACCGCTACCAATGCAATACCTTCTTTCATAAACTTGATTTTTGATTAATCCCAATATTTGATATCATTCCTGATCGTACCCGTTGAGTCCAGCACGATCGTTTTCTTGTTTCCGTTCACCCGGTATTTTACCTGGTAGTAGGATATGCCGTCCTGGAGCAGGATCTCGACATCCGACAATTTCATCTTGCCGGTAGTATCCAGCTTGTTGCGCAATGTTGCAGGAAGCAGGCTGTCCTTGATATCGATCTTTACCCGATTCATCATTCCTAAAGAATCGATCTCCACGGTATACTCCCCCGTATTGCCATCGAACTCGGCCTCATAAAATGCGCCCTCCTTATCCCAATCCACTGAAGAGGCATTCGGATATTTTTCCTTCAGGGTGTTCTGCACCACTGAAGGGATATTTTTCACCTCGTCCGCATCACAGCCCGACATCGCGATAAACAGGCTTATTAATAAATACCTGGTCATAGATCAGTTTTACAACTCAAAATTCATACACAAATCAGGAAAGAATTGGGAATGCTTAATCCTGCTGAAAATCAATAATAAAGGAATGGAGGCGCTCTTCGAAATGGTAGCTGATCCTGAAACCATAAAGGATGCAGATGGCCCGCGCAATGGCCAGGCCCAGCCCCGTGGAATGGATGTTCCTGCCGGCTTGAAAACGGGAGAAGAGCGTGTCCTTATCCAGCGATCTTTCCCCGCTGTTTGTCACAGTAAGCCTGGAATCGCCGATATTAATGCGGATATCCCCGGGTGTCCTGCCGTGTATGATCGCATTCTTGATGAGATTGGTAACGAGAATAACCGCCAATTCAGGATCCATCTGAACTAAACAATTACTGGTCTCATTTATGACGACATTGAGTTCCCGGTACTGCACCTGGTCGCCAAAATCCTCAACGACCTGCCTCACCACGGAACCTATCTCCACCGCCTCAATATGGTGGAATTGCTTATTCTCGATGCGGCTTAACAACAAGAGGCTTTTATTCATTCTCGTCATTCGTTCGAGACTTTCGATGGCAGAAGATAGCAACGCTGCCTGCGAATCGTCAAGGATTGCCGACTCCGCCAGCGATTCCAGTTTATTGATACTGATAGCGAGCGGGGTTTGTAACTCGTGCGAAGCATTCTCGATGAACTGTTTCTGGCTCGCATAGGTTTCAGCGTTCCTTTCCATCATCGATTGAACCGTCTTCCCCAGCATCCTGAATTCCTCTACCCTGGTGTCAGTGGTAACATCAGGGATCGGCTTATCCACCCTGAATTTCTTTAATTGCGCAAGGAGATGATAAAACGGGCGCCAGATCCTTTTCAACAGCTGGCTGTTCAAAAGCAGGAGTATGATCACCAGGCCTGCATAAAGCCAAACCAGTGCGATCAGCAATTGGCGGGTGAGATCGTCCTCCTCCACCATAGAGGTCGTCACCGACAATTGATAATACTTCCCTCCCTGGTGGAACACCGTGCGTAACATTCGCACAGGCTCAAAATCATTCTCATTCTGCATATACATCGAAGTATCCAGGTATTCATCATAAGCGGTCACCGCCCGTTCACTGGAAACCTCGGTGATCTGGTAATCCTTTTCCTCAAAATCGCTTTGGGTGAGAACCGTGCTGTCTATGGCGGCTTTTTGAATGACGAGGCCTTTTTGATTGTCAAGGCCATCATCAATGCTGTCGTAGATCTCATCAAGTATCGAAAAGTAAAAAACGGTTGCCCAGATGGCGATGACCAGTAACACCAGTCCCGCGAAATAGGCCGTTGTATAATTCAGCAATTTCATTCGGTGGTTAGCTTATAACCGATCCCATATACTGCCTGGACCTGGAGGGGGACCTTATGGTCCTTTAATTTCTTCCGGAGGTTCTTGATCTGGGAATAGATGAAATCGAAACTGTTTGCTTCGTCTATATAATCACCCCAAACGTGCTCCGCCAGGGCATTTTTATTGACGAGCCTGTCCTTATTGGTCACCAGGAATAAAAGAATGTCAAACTCTTTCCGGTTCAGCGCAAGCTCTATGGCTCCGTAGGTCACTCTCCTGTTATCTGCATCGATCACCAGGCCGTTACACTCCAGCTTTGACTGGCCCTGGAATTTGCGTCGGCGGATCACCGATTTGACCCGGGCGTGGAGTTCTGCCAGGTGAAATGGTTTCGGTAAATAATCGTCGGCTCCCAGGTCCAGCCCCGCAATCCTGTCATCCAGGGAATTGCGTGCCGACACGATGATCACTCCTTCCGTTTTATTCTCTTTCTTAAGCTCCTCGAGGATCTGCAGGCCGCTTCCCCCCGGCAAGCCGATATCCAGCAGGATACAATCGTACTCATAGATCCCGGTCTTCTCCAGGGCCTCATCGTAATTGGAGGCCGTTTCCACGATGAAACTCTCTTTCTGAAGAGAATGGACCATATTCTCTCTCATCTGGGCTTCGTCTTCGATCACAAGTATCTTCATACAAACTGTAAAATAAACCAGTAAATCTGGAATGAAATGGGTATTCGCCCCATTTTCAGTTATCTTCGCACCTTAATGAAGCTCCTCATTAAGCAGGTCACTGTCGCTGACCCCGGTTCTTCTTACAACGGACAAACTGTCAATCTTTTTTTTGAGAACGGGAAACTGGTTTCCATCGGGAAGAGCCAACAGAAAGCCGACCGCGAGATCGTTGGCAAGGGCCTGTTTATTTCACCGGGATGGGTTGACATCTTTGCCAATTTCGCTGACCCTGGTTACGAGATCAAAGAGACACTGGAAACCGGCGCTGCTGCCGCTGCCCGGGGTGGTTTTACGGAAGTAATCATTGTTCCCAACACCAGCCCAGCGATACACAATAAGGCCGGAGTCGAGTATATCGTGCAGAAAAGCAGGAATCTCCCGGTGACCATTCACCCCTCTGGGGCCATTACAAAAAACGCGGAAGGCAGGGAACTTGCAGAGATGTATGATATGCGTGCATCCGGGGCAAAGGCATTCAGCGACGGTATCAACCCGGTGCAATCTTCCGGCCTTCTTGTAAAAGCACTTCAATATGTGAAAGCCTTCGATGGCATTGTCATACAGCTGCCGGATGATAAGACCATTAACCCCCAGGGACTAATGAACGAGGGAATCACTTCGACACGCCTGGGACTGCCCGGCAAACCCGCATTGGCGGAAGAATTGCTGGTGGACCGCGACATCAAGCTTGCTGAATACGCGGAAGCAAAATTGCATTTCACGGGTATTAGTACGGCTGAATCCCTGGGTTATGTGACCAGGGCAAGAAAAAAAGGAATTCGCGTAAGTTGTTCCGTGACCCCGCACCACCTTTATTTTTCGGAAGAGGATCTTGCGCAATATGATTCGAACTTGAAGGTAGACCCTCCGCTGCGCAGCAAGAAGGACCGTGAGAAGCTCCGGGAGGCAGTCAGGAAGGGAGCGGTGGATTGCATCGCTTCCCATCATTTCCCTCACGAGCCTGACAGCAAAGTGCTGGAATTCGAATATGCCCGGGCAGGAATGATCTCACTCGAAACCGCTTTCGCCGTCGTCAACACTGCCCTTGAAGGTATGGATCCTTCCCGGGTGGCTGAGCTTTTTGGTATCCGCCCCAGGGAACTTTTCGGGTTGGAGAAGGTTTCGGTCAGTGAAGGGGCACCGGCCAATTTCACTTTCTTTGATCCTGAAGAAAAATGGATCGTCAGCCCTGTTGATCTCCGGTCGCGGTCGAAAAATTCACCCTTCATCGGGAAAGAGCTTACCGGCAAAGTGGCCGGCATCATTCATCGTGACCATTGTACCCTTGATCAAACTAAAAAATGATCCGGAATTTTTCTCCAGGCCTTAAAGGATTGATAACTGCCCTGCTGATGATCGGGGTGGTCCTGTACATTTATTTCAATGAAGCAAAGGTAAATCCCAACCTACAATACCTTATTTACGCGCTCTATGCCGGCGGGGTCATCTGGACCTTACTGGCCTATAAAAGGTCGCCTATTTTTACAGGCACCTTTGGGGGGCTTTTCGCCCAGGGATTTCGTTGCTTTATCATCGTCACCATCATTATGGTTTCTTTCACCGGGATATTCAGTTTGATGCATCCCGAATTTGCAGAGGACTCCGCCAGGGCCTATAAAGTGGAATTATTAAAGGAAAGATCGAAGACCCCCGATGAAATTGAAAAGGAGGCGGCAGATTATAAAAAACAATATACGCTTCGTCTTGTTTCCGTTTCAATTTTCGGATATTTGATCATTGGCGCCGGGGTGACCGCCCTCGGTTCTGCCCTCTTAACCCGAAGAATCAAATAAATGGACCTTTCCATTGTCATTCCCCTCCTCGACGAAGCCGAATCGTTGCCTGAATTGTCTGCCTGGATCGAAAAGGTGATGCAGGATAACAAATACAGCTACGAGATCATTTTCGTGGACGATGGCAGCAGTGATGATTCCTGGAAGGTCATTTGCGCTCTCCGTGAGAAGAACACCAATATCAGGGGCATAAAATTCCAGCGCAATTATGGAAAATCAGCCGGACTGAATGAGGCATTCAGGGCAGCGACGGGTGATGTGGTGATAACGATGGATGCTGACCTGCAGGACAGTCCCGACGAGATACCGGAACTAAGAACGATGATCCTCACCGGTGGGTTTGATATGGTCAGTGGCTGGAAGAAAAAAAGATACGATAATACGTTAACCAAAAATATCCCCTCGAAATTCTTCAATGCCGTAACGCGAATGGTCTCGGGCATTAAGCTCCACGATTTCAATTGTGGCCTGAAAGCCTATCGCAAGCGCGTGGTGAAAGGCATTGAAGTGTACGGTGAAATGCATCGTTACATTCCCGTACTGGCCAAATGGGCAGGATTCCGGAAGATCGGGGAAAAAGTGGTTGAGCACCGCCCCCGGAAATATGGCCGCTCAAAATTT
>CAMLEM010000123.1 GCA_946479005.1 uncultured Chitinophagaceae bacterium
TGGGCTGGACCCGGATAAACCGCTGATCTCATTCATCGGGAGGCTGGTCGGTGAAAAATCTGCCGACCTTCTGCCAGAGGCCATCAGCCAGTCGATCTACCGTCACCACGGCCAGGCCAATTTCCTTGTGCTGGGTTCCGGTAATCCTCAACTGGAGGAAAGACTTGATCATATGAAACATCAGCTAAGCGGGTTCTATAATTCATACATTGGCTACGACGAAGGCCTGTCGCACCTGATCTATGCAGGGTCGGATTTTCTATTAATGCCCAGCCGCGTGGAGCCCTGCGGGCTCAATCAAATGTACGCGCTGCGATATGGGACCGTACCAATGGTAAGAAGCGTGGGAGGGCTGAAGGATACGGTAAAGGATATGGGCGACTGGCAGGGTTTCGGGATCCGTTTCGACCAGGCGAATGTGAGCGATATTACCTATTCCGTAGGAAGAGCGATCGATCTTTACCAGAACAAACCGGAGCTCTATGAGTGGATGAAAAAATATATGATGACCATCGATCATTCCTGGGATGGATCGGCACAACAATACATCGATCTTTACCAGTCACTGATCGGTCAGTGAAAACAAGGTCAGCGTCGAGGGTCCTTTTTTGTAATTTAGATGAATGGCTATTAAAACGATCAGCAATCCCCGTGAGATCCTTTCCATCATCCTGGGAGGAGGTGCGGGTTCGCGTTTGTACCCGCTCACTGCCACAAGAAGCAAGCCTGCGGTACCCATCGCAGGGAAATACCGGCTCGTAGACATTCCCATCTCCAATTGCCTGAATAATGGCATTGGCAGAATGTTTGTGCTAACACAGTTCAATTCTGCATCCCTGAATCGCCATATCAAGAACACCTATCATTTCAGCGCCTTCAGTAAAGCTTTCGTTGATATCCTGGCGGCAGAACAGACGCCCGACAATCCCACCTGGTACCAGGGAACGGCAGACGCGGTGAGGCAGGGCCTTCGCCACGTGGCGCCGTTTGAAAGCGAGTATGTGCTCATTTTGTCAGGCGACCAGTTGTACCAGATGGATTTTGCCGAAATGCTGGAGAACCATAAAACGCTGGGCGCCGATATCAGTGTGGCAACGATACCCGTGACAGAAAAAGACGCGCCGGATTTTGGAATACTGAAATCAAAAGAAGGGATGATCACCTCCTTCATCGAAAAGCCCAGGAAAGAGTTATTACCCGAATGGAACAGTGATACGGGACCGGAAATGATCAGCAAGGGGAGAGTGTACCTGGCTTCGATGGGGATCTATATTTTTAACCGGAAGCTGATGTTCGACATCCTGCAAAAGGAATTCCAGACAGGTACCGATTTCGGTAAAGAGATCATTCCCCAGTCCATCCATAAATATAAAGTAGCGAGCTACCAGTATGAAGGTTACTGGACAGACATTGGGAACATCCCTTCTTTTTTTGAGGCCAATATCGACCTCACCCGGGAAATACCGGCATTCAACCTTTTCGATAATGACCGGAATATTTACACTCGTCCGCGGATGTTGCCCCCCGCCAAGATCAGCGGAACCACGATGCAAAAATCCCTGGTCGCAGAAGGATCGATCATCAACGCCTCCCGGGTGGAATCTTCGGTGATCGGGATACGCGCCAGGATCGGCCACGGGACCGAACTTTCTCATTCCTATATAATGGGGAATGACAGTTATGAAACGCTTGATGAGATCGCCCAGGCAAGCGCCTCCGGTTACCCGATGCTTGGTATCGGCAACCGGTGCACCATAACGAATACGATCATAGATAAGGATTGCCGGATAGGTGATGATGTCAGGATCATTGGGGGTCCTCATCTTGAAAACACGGACAACGAGCTTTACTCCTGCAGGGAAGGGATCGTGGTGATCAAGAAAGGTTCGGTGGTACCGAACGGGTTCTCAATCTGAAAGATGTTCTTTCTCCAATTTCTTTATCTTCCAGTTAAATAAAAATCAGTGTCAACTGCTTACACCGGTGCAAAACCAAAACTCAGCCTCGTAGAGATCATCAATATGAGCGTCGGGTTCTTCGGGATCCAGTTCGGTTGGGATCTGCAAAGGGCCAATATGGGCCGGATCTACGAGAATCTTGGCGCCAATCCAGACGAAGTTCCGCTCCTTTTCCTGGCCGCACCTCTTACGGGCCTGATCGTTCAGCCGATCATCGGCTATATGAGCGATCATACCTGGAGTCCTCGGTGGGGGAGAAGAAGACCCTACTTTATGATCGGGGCCATCATTGCTTCGATTGCGCTGGTTTTTATGCCGCACAGTTCGGAATTGTGGATGGCGGCAGGGCTGCTCTGGATCCTCGATGTTTTCGGCAATGTGGCGATGGAACCGTTCCGTGCCTTTGTTACTGATAAACTTCCCGATTCCCAGGTGAACCGCGGATTCATTATGCAAAGTTTTATGATCGGGGTGGGAGGAAGTATTGCCTCAGCTCTTCCCTGGCTGATGACCAACGTTTTTAAATTCAGCAATACTTCGGCATCAGGCATTCCCGCCAACGTGAAATGGGCTTTTTACATCGGCGCTTTCTTTTTCAATACCGCAGTACTTTATACCGTTTTTACCACAAAGGAATATCCGCCCTCGGAACCGGGGCCGGACGATGATAAAAAAAACCGGAAAGGCATAATGGGCGGGCTCCGGGAAATTTACGCTGCTCTTGTAAATATGCCTCCCAGGATGCGAATCGTTTCCCTGGTGCAGTTCTTTACCTGGCCCGGACTTTTCCTAATGTGGTTTTATTACACCACAGCCGTGGGAGTGAATGTTTTTGGCGGAACTGCCAATAGCGAGGACCCGGTTTTCGCGGAAGGCGCGGACTTCGGAAGCCTGACTCTTTCTTTTTATAGCGTGGTCACACTTGTTTTTGCATTGGTGTTGCCCTTCGTGGCAGACAGGCTCGGCAGGAAGATCACGCACGGCCTGTGCTTACTTTGCGGCGCTCTTGGCCTGATCTCCGTTGGCTGGGTAACGGATAAGAATTTGCTTTTTGTGTGTATGACCGGCATCGGGATCGCCTGGGCAAGCATTCTGTCTATGCCCTACGCGATGCTGAGCGGAAGCCTTCCTAAAGACAAAGTGGGGATCTATATGGGCATTTTCAATTTTTTCATTGTCCTCCCGGAGATCATCGCTTCCCTGGGGTTTGGCTGGCTGATGAAGAATGTATTGAATAACGACCGGGTACTCGCCGTACAGGTAGGAGGGTTACTGATGGTGATCGCGGCACTGATCTGTATCTTTTTCATTCGCGATAAAAAGCCCGTAGAACCGCTCGCCACCAAACTCGAGATCGAAGAAAGAAGGCCTGTTTAAATTACGTTTATGAAAAGATGGATCCTGTTATTCGCTGTCTCCCTGGTGTCGCTGGGTTCTTCAGCGATCGATATGTTTGGCTTGTACCCAACCCACTGGTTTACGGGAATGAAGAATCCCAATCTCCAGCTGATGATGCACGGCGAGAATATCGGCCGGTTCACCAAAGTGACGATCAACCATCCGGGGGTGAAGGTTTTAAGAATAAACAAGGTGGAAAACGTCAACTATATTTTCGTTGACCTTTCGATATCTGCCAGCACCAAACCGGGCACATTCAGGATCCTGTTGTCGGGGGGAGGCCTCCCGCAGGAGGATGTTAGCTTCAGCCTTAAACCGACAAGCAGGGAAAACGGTAAAACGAGGGTGATGGGAGTCAATACCCGCGATTTCATTTATTTATTGATGCCTGACCGGTTTTCCAACGGCGACCCGTCGAACGACATCATTCCGGGGTACCGCGACCAGGGTGCTGACCGGAAAAATAAATTCTCCCGCCACGGTGGCGACCTGGTAGGGATAGAAAACCACCTGGATCATTTGAAAGATCTGGGGGTGACAACGCTCTGGCTGACACCCATCATTGAGAACGATATGCCCAGGATGAATGAGTGGGGCAATGAAGTGGCAGGCTATCACGGTTACTGGTTCACCAATCATTACGAGGTTGACAAACGCTTCGGGGGAAATGAGGCCTATAAAGAATTTTGCGACAAGCTGCACGCCCGTGGAATGAAGATCATACAGGATGCGGTTTATAACCACGTGGGAAGCCATCACTTTTTCGCACTTGATCCACCGATGAAAGACTGGCTAAACAACTGGCCTTCCTTCCAGGGCCCCAATCACAGGGAAGAAGTGTTCTTCGACCCCTATGCTTCTGCTTACGATAGAAAACAAATGGTGGATGGATGGTTCGTGCCCCATCTCCCGGACCTGAACCAGCGGAATCCCTATGTGGCGAAATTCCTCATCCAGCACGCCATCTGGACCACGGAAGAATATGGAATCGATGGCTGGAGAGTGGATACTTATAAATACTGCGATGAGAAATTTATGAACGACATAAACAATGCCCTTGAAAAAGAATTCCCGAGGCTGACCGTTTTTGGTGAATCCTGGGTGAACGGCACCGTTGCGAACGCCTATTTTACCAGGAATAATATGAACACTACTTTCCGCCATAACGCCAAAGGGATGCTCGACTTTCAAACCTGTTTCGCGATGCTGGAAGGGATGAACGTGGCGCCAGGCTGGCTAAGCGGTGTGGGAAAAATGTACACGACGCTCTCCCAGGACCTGCTCTATAAAGACCCGATGAACAATGTGAATTTTCTCGACAACCACGATATGGACCGGGTTTATTCCGTGGTGGGTGAGGACTGGAAAAAGCTCAAAATGGGACTGAACTGGCTGTTGACGCTGAGAGGCATTCCCCAGCTTTATTACGGTACAGAGGTGCTGATGAAAAATAAAAAGGAGAACACCGATGCAACGGTGCGGGAAGATTTCCCGGGAGGCTGGCCGGATGACAAGGAAAAAGAAAACCGTTTTTTAAAACAGGGGAGAAGCGCCAGGCAACAGGAAGCCTTCGATCATATCAGCAGGCTGGCGGAGTTCCGGAAAAATTCCTCGGCTCTGACAACCGGTAAAACAATGCAATTTATCCCCGATAACGGGCTTTATGTTTACTTCCGTTACGATACAAAGCAAACCATTATGGTGATCGCCAACAAGGGTGAAAAGGAGATTAAACCCGACTGGGCGCGTTATGCTGAAAGGATCAGGGATCATACCCGCGCTCGCAATGTTGTCAGTCAAAAGACGGAACCCCTGCAGGGCCTGGTCATAGACGCGGGAGAATCCTTCGTTTTTGAGCTCGTGCGATGATCAAATAATGAAGTTGATCACCATCTTCGAGCCATAGGTTCCCCAGCCTTTCGCGATTTTACTCAAGGCTTCCATCAGGGTGGCCCTCGTTACTTTTTTTCCTTTTTTCTCCGGATGCAGCTTACTTGTATTCACCCCATAGACCTCTACCCTGGTGGCAAACCAGGTAGCGTGGAGACGAGGGATCCCCATCCCGAGGATCATCCCCGGTAAACCCTGCACACCTTCTGGCCCGCCCGAAACCATCAGCTGGTCCGTATAAAAAGCAAAGATGGCAATGGAATCGTTCAGGATGCCGACTGCTTTGCGGCAATCATATCCCGCGATCGTTCGAACATCACTCGTAAGTTTCCATTTTATCTTTAGAAGGCTGTCCTCCACCAGGAAGGTTTCCTCGTAAACCGGTTTCTGTGAAATGGAGATGCCCCTGGTGTAATCGGTATAGACCACATTTTTGTCCGCGATCGGCCGGTAAAAAATCTTGGGATCAACTGGAACTTCTCTCCCGGGCTTGTAAAGGGAATGCGTGCTGTCGCCCGTGAATTCATAATAACTCAACACTGAAACGGGGTATCGTTCCTTGTTCATTTCATACCAACTGTCCCCTTGCTGAAGGTCTTTCATCAGCGCACGCACACTGGTTGTTTTTTCAAACTCCACTTTGACCGCGGGGAAAAAATTTTCCTGGGCGTTTAGGCGTACACCAGCAAATAGT
>CAMLEM010000124.1 GCA_946479005.1 uncultured Chitinophagaceae bacterium
TCGAAGTGAGCTGGCAGGTCACTGCGGTAAGAAATGACCAGGCCATCCAGAAGTACGCGGTGAAAGCCGAATCACCAAAGCCTGCAAACGAACGAGGCAAATACCTGAACCCGGAATTCTTCAACCAGCCGGTACAAAAAGGGGTGCATTACAGTTCCTCGGCACCAGTTTCTTTTGATCAAAGTGATGTGAAGACGGTTCCTTTGGTCAACATTCCTGTTGAGAAGAAAGAGCAGTTACCGGCGATCCCCAGTCCTGAAATGGCGGCGAAAGAAACTCCTGTGAAAACAACGCAGGAACCCAAGCCAGTCACGGAAGTGAAATCCGTTGAACAGCCTGTCCTTCCTGTTCAATCAAAACCCATAAGGGCAACAACGGCTCCTGAAATTCCGGAAGCTGATAAAACAAATGATTCGTCAGTAAAGCAATCGAAAGCAAATACGCATTATAGTGTAGACAACCCTGCGACGAAGCAGTTGCCGGGAGTTGAACCGATAAAGAAGAATTAAGGGAGAAACGGCTGTTCCAAATCCCCAATCCGGAATCCCAATTCTAAAATATGGCACTTTATATGCATACATTGCAGGTCCCTTTGCATATAAACTTATATTATGAGTAAGAATATATTTTTCAGCCTCCTGACCGCCAGTGCTTTATTTATTTCGGGTTGCGCCCGGAACCCTGTAACGGGGAAGAAACAGGTGGTACTGATGTCGGAACGCGACGAGATCGCGATGGGGCAGCAGGCCGATCCCCAGATCATTGCCCAGTTTGGGCTGTACGACAATGCCGACCTGCAGAATTTCATCAATGAAAAAGGGCAGCAGGTGGTAGCCATTTCCCATCGCCCCAAGCTGGAACATAAGTTCAGGATCCTAAACTCCGAAGTGGTGAACGCCTTTGCCGTTCCCGGGGGCTTTGTTTATTTCACGAGGGGGATGCTGGCCTACCTGAACAGCGAGGCGGATTTTGCTGGTGTACTCAGTCACGAGATAGGGCATATTGCGCACCGCCATTCCGTGGAGCAACACAGGAACCAGATCCTTTCCCAGGTGGGTATTCTCGCGGGGGTCATCATCGCGCCCGAATTGGGCCGTTTCCTCGAAACAGCATCGATGGGTATGCAATTGCTGCTGCTGAAAAACAGTCGCGACGCCGAAAGAGAGGCCGATGAACTGGGCGTGGAATATTCGAGCAAGATCGGTTATGATGCCCACGAAATGGCGAAATTTTTCAACAGCCTGGAAAGACAACAGGCGGGTACCGCGGCGGCAGAGCTTCCCGAGTTTATGTCAACCCACCCCAACCCCGGCGACCGGTATGTTACAGTGAACAAACTCGCCACCGAGTGGCAGGGAAAACTGAATCTTACCAATCCCGTGGTCAGGCGCAATGAGTACCTCCGGAGAATTGACGGACTCGTTTATGGCGAGGATCCCAAAGAGGGTTTCCGCCAGGGAAATATGTTCTATCACCCCGTATTGAAATTCCAGTTCCCGATCCCGCAGGGATGGAATTACCAGAACACACCCTCGAGAGTACAGATGGCTCCGCAGGACGGAAGGGCCCTGATGATGTTTACGATGGCGCCGGGGAATTCATTGCAGTCCGCCGCGGATTCCATTCTCCTGATGTACCGGCTTACGCCGCTCGACAGGAGAAATATCACGGTCAATGGAATACCCGCAGTTTACCTGATAGCGGATCAGAACCCACAGGAGCAGGGTCAACCGGTGTTGAGAACACAATCTTATATTTTCCAGCATAACGGAAACCTTTATCACTTCATCGGCGTTTCCACGGCAACGGATTTCTCCAGCTACCAGCAGGTTTTCACGCAGGTGATGCAGGAGTTCAGAACGGTGACGGATGCATCCATTCTCAATAAAAAGGCCGACAGGATCCGGATCAAGACAGTGAATTCCTCTACTACGCTGGCGCAGTTCCTCAGGTCACAAAATATTCCGGAAGCCCAGCACGAGGGTTACGCGATCCTGAATGGGATGAATCTTACAGACCAGTTGCCGGCGGGTACCCTGGTGAAGGTGATCGGGCAGTGATCCCGGGGTAAACCGAAGCGACTCAGAGAGCGCAGAGGTTTTTTGTGTCGTCGCGTAACTTATCGCAGATTCCAAATCCGGAATTCCAAGCTTCTATTTTACCTTTTTTTGCCTTATTTTAGGATAAGGCCAAATGAGAAAACTGCTCCCCATCCTTCTGTTCATATGCTTAGCCAATAGCGGCCGGGGGCAGGCCAGTACGCAGAATCGGGTGGCCATTCTAAAAAGGCAGGTTGAAAAAAATCACGTTGCTGCCCGCCCATTGGACGATGCTTTCTCCACTTATGTTTTTGAGCAGTTCCTGGCACAGATCGATCCCGACCAGGACCTGTTTACACGCCAGGAATTTCAAAGCTTCCTCCCCTTTAAAACCCGGCTGGATGAAGAGATCAGGGGAGAATCCTGGGAGTTTTTAAACCTCGTTACCAGGATCTACGGATTTGCCCTGATCAGGGCTGACAGCCTGGTGAATCTCATCCTGGAGAAGCCACTCGAACTGCAGGCGGATGAACAGGCCGTTTTTCACCGCGACTGGGATCCTTCTCATTTTGCTACCGATCTGAAGGCTTTGCGGGAGAAATGGGCGAAAAAACTGAAATATTCTTTCCTGGGGCAGGCCTGGGAGGAGTTTTCACTGGATAGCAGCAAAAAAACGCTGGTAGATTTTATTGCTTCTGAAGATGGCAGGTTGCGGGATTGGGTACGCAAAGCGGAAGGCAAAAGATCACGGGATTTACTGGATCCCGCCCGGTTCACTGAAGAAATGGCTGAGATCTTTCTCAATGCAATCGCCACGGCCTATGATCCGCATACCAACTATTTCTCTCCGCTTGAAAAAGAGGATTTTGAATCCGACCTCAGCAGTGCTGAGTTTTCTTACGGTTTCGGGATCGATGAAGACGATAAAGGAAGGATCGTGATCGGTTCTCTTCTTCCCGGCGGGCCGGCCTGGAAAACAGGAGAGATACATAAGAATGACGAGATCCTGCAGCTGCAATGGAAAGGCAGTCCCGCCATTGACCTGGCCACCCTGGAAATCGGGGAAGCAGAAACCCTGCTCCTCACTTCAAAGAATAATGAGCTCAGCATCCGTATCCGGAAAGCGGATGGTACGGTGAAAACAGTTTCCCTGGAAAGGGAGAAGGTGGAAACGGAAGACGAGGTGGCGAGAGGTTATTTCCTGCAGGGAGAAAAAAAGATCGGCTACCTGACCCTTCCTGACTTTTACACCAGCTGGGAAGATGACCAGGGCAGTGGATGTGCCAATGATCTCGCCCGTGAAATCATCCTGATGAAGCGGGAGAAAATGGAAGGGCTCATCCTCGACCTTCGTTATAACGGGGGAGGCTCGATGTATGAGGCGCTGCAACTGGCGGGAATCTTCATCGAGGAAGGACCCCTGATAGGCTTTAAGAGAAATGATGAAAAACTTATTTACCTGAAAGACCCGAACCGGGGAACCATTTATGATGGCCCCCTGGTTTTATTGATCAATAACCACAGCGCTTCTGCTTCCGAAGCGCTCGCCGCTGCATTGCAGGATTACAATCGCGCGGTGATCATCGGAAGCCCCAGTTATGGAAAGGCGACGATGCAGGCGATGTTCCCCCTCGACAGCAACCTGAAAGAGGATGCGGAATCGCCAAATGGTTATGTCAAGATCACCACAGGTAAACTTTACCGTGTAAATGGACTGACCACACAGTGGGAGGGCGTGAGGCCTGATATCATATTGCCGGATGCTTTTGAAGGGCTTGAACTGCGGGAAAAATTTTCACCCACCGCGCTCCCCTCTGATACGGTAAAGAAGAATGAGTATTACAGGCCGCTGAAAGCGCTTCCCCTGGGAGAACTTGCGTCAGCGAGCCAGGCCAGGGTGCAGTCCAATGAAAATTTCCGGAAGATGCGGAGTTCGATCGAAAGCCGTAACCAGGAATTTAAGGGGAGGTCGATCAGTATTCCCCTGCAGGTGAAAGCATTTGAAAAAAGAATGCTGGCGAGGGATGAAAAGATAAAAGACTTTTCGGGAGAGATCGGCTCCTCCACGACCCTGTTCAAGGCAGCCAATCACCGGGAAACAGTGGAGCTCGAAAAGGCCGGCAGTTTTGCTGCCCGCATCAGCCGGGAGAACCTGGCCGATATTGAGAAGGATATTTATATTGAGGAAGCATACCGGGTAGTGGTGGAACTGGCCAATCATAATAAAAAATAACGCCGGGCGACAGGGGTTATTCCGTAAAAAACAAAAGTTATGAGAAAAATGATCATCCTGCTGGCAGTGCTGGCCTGCAGCCTGCCTTCGACAAATCTGAAAGCCCAGGTATTCGAACACGCCGGGCAATACATTGATTATATTTCGAAGGCCAGCGAAGAACTCACTGTTACCTACCTGAGCTATGTAAGCGCGGTGGCCCACGGGAAAAGCGCGCGCAAAGTTGAAAAGCGGAGGAATGAAGTGCTGGATATGATCTACAATACCCGCACGAAGATCGCGGGAATGTCGCCCTGGAAAGGAGACCGCACCTACAAAGACACCACTGTGCAGTACCTGAAAATGCTGGACATCATTTTCAGGGAGGACTATGGTAAGATCGTAAATATGGAAGAGATCGCCGAACAGAGCTACGACGCAATGGAAGCTTACCTGCTGGCACAGGAAAAAGCAGAGGAAAAACTGGAGGAAGCACGAAGGAAGCAAAATGAAAACACCCGAAATTTTGCAAAGAAGTATGACATCAACCTGATCGAAGGAGAATCGGAGACAGGTAGAAAGAGCGAAACCGTCGCCCAGGTGACCGAGCATCACAATCGATGCTATCTCATTTTTTTCAAACCCTTTAAACAGGAGGCCTACCTGCTGGTGGCCACGGAGGGAAAAGGAAACCTGGTTGCGCTTGAGCAGAGCATCAGTTCCCTGGAAAAATTTGCCCAGGAAGGACTGGAGAAATTAAAGGAGGTGCCGCCCTACCAGGGGGATGCTTCACTGCTGCAGGCCACGCGCGAAGCGCTGAATTTCTACCGGTCGGAAGCCCGCGATGCGAAAGGATTTACGGAATTCTTTTTAAAGAATGAGAAATGGGAGAAAACCAAGAAGGCCTTCGATTCAAAAAGGCAGTCGGAACGCACCCAAAAAGACATTGATGATTACAACGCGGGAGTTAAGGAGATCAACGAGGCGGTGAAAGATTACAATGAACTACACAAAAAACTCAATAAGGATCGTACCGATGTGCTGAATGCGTGGAATAAAGCTGCATCTAAGTTTATGGATGAGCATACGCCTGTGCAGAGAAAAGTTAGCAAGTAGGATAATTTATTCCGCGATCAGTAAGCTGTTCGCCACCTTATGACTAACGGTAGTTTCTTTCTTCCCTTTTAATAAGAGGGTATAGCTATTGTCGAACTCCTCTATCGCCCTGACACGAATCGTATCCCCGATGCTGAGACCCAGTTTGTCGAGGTAGGCAAGAAAGGGGGCCGAATGATCTGTTACTCCTACAAATTTCCCGGATTCGTTTTTTTTCATTTCCGTCAGGGGAACCGACCGGGATTTGGCAAATACCCCATTCGCATTGGGAATGGGATCGCCGTGTGGATCGAGCCGGGGACGATCGAGATACTCATCCAGTCGGTTCACCAGGTCTTCGCTTTGGATATGTTCCAGCTGCTCGGCGATATCGTGTACCTCATCCCACTTGAATTTCAGCTTCTCCACCAGGAAAACCTCCCAGAGCCTGTGTTTTCTTATGATGGCGACGGCCACCTGTTTCCCTTTGGCAGTGAGCCGGAAACCCCTGGACTTCTCATAATGGATCAGCTTCTTCTCCG
>CAMLEM010000125.1 GCA_946479005.1 uncultured Chitinophagaceae bacterium
CAGGTCAATAACAGGAACCCGTTGACCGTGTTGCCTGTTTCCCTGCTGCAGTTCACCGGCCGCTGGATAGGAGCTGATGTGCAGCTGGAGTGGAAGACGGCTACGGAAAATAAGAATTCACATTTCGATATCGAGCGCAGTGATGACGGGGGACAGACCTTCCAGAAGATCGGTATGGTTAATGGCAACGGCACCACCAGCAGCATATCTTCTTATGGTTACCTGGATCAAACGGTAAAGAATCAGCCAGGCACGGTGTTCTATTACAGGCTGAAGCCCACCGACATTGATGGGCGCTTCACCTACTCGGCCATCATTCGCCTGAACCGCGATCAGAAAGAGATCACGTATACGCTGTATCCCAACCCCACCAGCGGCGATTTCACCGTTGCCATCAACGGAGTTACCCGTTTCGACGGTTACCGGTACGAGATCTTTTCCGCGAATGGAAATGCCATCACGCAGGGAATGATCTCACAAACACATACCCAGGTGAATATTTCGAGATATGCCGCCGGGGTCTACTGGATGCGCATCATCTATGATAACAAACCACAAACGACCATAAAAATCATATTAACCAAATAACCTTAGCTGTATGAAAAAGCTGCTCTTCATTTTCTTCGTTGCCACGGCTTTGCAATCACAGGCAAACAACATCGTGATCAGTAACGTGACCATCGTGAACAATGGCCCCGGCAATATCCAGGTACAATTCGACCTCAGCTGGGACAATAGCTGGCGCGTAAATGTGGGCCCGAACAATTATGATGGCGCCTGGGTATTCTTTAAATACAAGACAGCTTCCGGCAACTGGACGCATATGACGATGACGGGCAATAACAATGTGATTCCTGCTGGTTTTGATGTGCATCAAAACAGCGAGTTTTCGAAGATAGGAGCAATATTGCACCGGGAGTCAACGAATATGGGCGTGGGAACAGTTACACTTACCGGTGTACGCCTGGGGGTGATCAATGCCTTACCATATGATATTTCGGTACGAGGTTTCGCTATCGAGATGGTTTACGTGCCCGCCCCTACTACCCGGCCTTTCTTCGGAGACGGCAATGGGGTTAATGAGTCCACCAATGCTTTTCACTATACCGACAATACAGCCACCACGAGCTCTGTAGTTCCGATGAGAGTTGATGTAAATGCATTTGATGACGCGGAATTCGACACCGATGGAATATATGTTTACAGCAACGATACGATACAGACCACCGTACCATTGGGAAGCCTGGATGCCTTTCCCACAATGAAAGCGTTATGGTGTATGAAATATGAGATCACCCAGGCGGCCTACCGTGATTTTCTCAATACACTCACCTATACGCAGCAGGTGGAGCGCACAGTAAACGCTCCCAATTCTGCGATTGGAACCGGGGCTCTTACTACCTCCGGCACCAACCGGAATTACCTCGAGGTGAGAACACCCGGCGTATCAACTACCACACCTGCTGTTTACGGCTGTGATGCCAATGGAAATAACGTTTATGATGAAGCGGGAGACGGTGAATGGATCGCCTGCAATTTTATTACCTGGCCGGATTTGGCTGCTTACCTGGATTGGTCAGGTCTTGCACCAATGAGCGAGATACAATTTGAGCGGATGGCCAGAGGACATTCATCAGCCGGAGCCCAAACTGCGATTTTTGGGGAGTATGCCTGGGGAACAACGTCGGTATTTGTAGGGAACTATACTTTATCCAATCCGGCCACAGCTTCGGAATTGGCTTCCAACGCATCAATCTCCGAGGGGAATGCAGCGATCAATGGCCAGACAACCGGGCCCCTTCGTAACGGAATATTCGCGACGGGCTCATCCAGTCGCATTACAAGTGGTGCCGGCTATTTTGGGGTTATGGAGTTAACCGGAAATGTGCAGGAATTTATGATCACCATCGGCAATGTAGCCGGGAGATCCGTGAATTTCATTCCCAATGGCAACGGCACCATCTCCGCGAACGGCAATGCTCAATTGTCTGTGGGTGGAGCGGGTTTTTGGCCAGGAATGGAAGGGAATGGCGCGACCGGCACAATCAACACCTGTGCTGGCACTTGCGAGGTCACGGCCAGCGCTGGAATGATCGTTCGGGGCGGAGGCCACAGTTCGAGTAATGACGCGGCCAGGCTGTCTGAGCGTAGTTTGTTCACACCTACCGCAAGGGCGAATGACCGTGGTGGAAGAGGTGTGCTGTATATCAGGTGAGGGTAAGAGGGTTTTGAATCTTCACCCCACATTCGGATGCCGGCACAATGTCCAGTAATCGATGATAAGCCTCAGATCTCTTTTGATGGAATCGATCGATGAGCCTTTCTGGAAAAAACCCTGTACCGTCATCGTGGTGTAAGCCTCATTGACACTAACTCCCGGTCATCAGGATCATCATCCACCAGTATGATCGGCCCCACCTTTGACATAAGCTACTTCTTCCCGCAAAAACCGTTCTACAAATCCCGGCAATTGGCACAATATTGTGTCCCCTACTACTGAAACAAAACATTTAAAAATGGACAAGATGGAAGTAAAAGGCCACTGGAACGAGTGGAAAGGCAAACTCAAAAAAGAGTATGGCGATCTCACCGATGACGACCTGAAATACGAAGAAGGCAAGGAAGACGAGATGTGGGGCCGAGTGCAGAAGAAGACCGGGAAGGCTAAAGATGAGCTGGTGAAATGGCTGAAAGGACTGGGTTAAGGCGGGAAAATCGGGAATTTCCGCTCCGGTTCACGTAGTTATTCGCTTGACAGGCAACTTCTTGTTGCCTTTCTTTATAGTCCAATATTCCAATTCTTATGAAACTGATGATGTACCTCGGCAACGACCTGATCGAAGCCATCCCCGTCCAACCCGAAGGACTCCGCCAGCCAGGCTACCTGGGCAAATTCAAAAGATGCCTCAAAAAGAAATATGAGGAATTAATTATACAGTTCCAGGAAAACCCGGAATTCCTGATCGAAACGGATCCCATCGAGTTCAAGGAAGAAAGGAAAACTGCCTGAACTTAATTTATCCTAACCTTTGCGGTTCATTTGAAACGCAATGGATAAAAATCTTGTTACCGCGCTCATCCTAATACCCCTTTTACTTCTGCTCTCCTGGTTGATCATTCGGGATAAGAAAAAGAATAAATAAAGATCCCTCTGTGAACCTCTGTGGTTTCTCTGTGGCACTCTGCGTCGCTTTATTTTTTCGTTTCACAGAGGTGCACAGAGAATTCAAAGACGGCCTCAAATTTGAATTATCTCCTTTATGGAACAAAAAGACGTGACGGGCATTGTACCTGAACAATACACCGGTAAGGAGATCATCGCTGAGGTATCGCGTGAATTCGATTCGGTGGAAGAAGCAAAAAAAGCCTACCAGGAAGCAAAGGCGCGATTACTCAGGGTCAATAATTGGTCTGAACTCGGGTTACCCGGCACCCGTTTCCAGGTTCTCGATTCAGATGCCGAAGAGGTAAACAGGCCTGTGCAGGAATTTGATTATTTCAGGATCAGCATACCCGGACCGGGAACAAAGGAAGGCGATGGTTTCGATTGGGTCTATGTGGAAGAGATGAAAGAAGTGAATGAAGAAGATACCGACAGTATCGCCTTTCGCGTGAGACCGACTTCCAACCCCGACAGTCCCAATAACGAAACAGCTCATTTTTACTCCAGTGTTTCCACCAGCACATTCACTGTTACCCGCGAGAACAATCGCCTCAGGGCTGCCATTTTCGATAAAAACATTGAGGCCAATGAAGCCTCCTCTTCCTTCGCTGATGAGGTTCGGAATAAGATCTATGCGTTGGGGGGCAGGTCAGGGATGTCAAAGATGCAATGGGAAAAACTGGCTTCGCATTTAGCAGGAGGATAATGAATAACGAATAATGAATAACGACAGTCAATTAGGCTGTCGTTTTGGGCTACCCAAACGAAAGGATGTTCCGCATTCGGGCATTTCTCGTTATTCATTATTCATTATTCGTTTATATGTGCGCTTTACGCCTTCCAAAAAAACACCATTCACAACGTAAATAAAAACAGCTCCGTTCATTTTACGTTTTTTTCTCTCCTGAATAATCAAGATCAACTTCATTTTTCATTGGCAATTCGTTCTACAATATTTGATAGTTTGTAGAGTTCTTACCGCATCCCTAACTCTTAAATTACTGAAACCGTGATGAAGCCATTGGTATCCATCCTTGCCGTTTGCTTCCTTGTATCCTGTAGCAAAGAGGATATGAAAAGCACAATGAATAACTCTCAAACAGAACCCATCTCCTGTAAATTCGGGATCACCGAGTTCAACCTGGACAAGCGGGCGCCCGTGGAAGATCTCACGGGCAGGGGCAAACCACCAAGATTCAACTGGACCAATGTGGTGGGAGGAAGTACCGTGCCCCCTTCCGTGATCTTGCTGGATTTCGACGGGCATACCGTTTCCAACACGATCTGGAACGCATTCACTGATATCATTTGTGCGCCGGCCAATCTAAGTGCCGATGCGATGTCTGCCATATACAACCGCATTCTCAATGATTACAGCCCCTTTAACGTTACCGTAACCACCGACGAAGCAGTGTATAATAATGCCTCCGCCTCGAAAAGGATGAGAGTGATCTTCACGGAATCCTGGGAGTGGTTCGGCCAGGCAGGTGGCGCTGCCTTCCCGAATACATTCGGAATGACGAACAATACACCCTGCTTTGTCTTTACTTCCCTTTTGAACTATAATGCAAAAAGCATCGCCGAAGCGGGATCTCACGAAATGGGACATACGCTGGGACTGATGCATCAATCGGCCTATAACGGCCCTTCCCTGATCAATGAATACAATTATGGCATCGGCAGCGGCCAGGCAGCCTGGGCGCCGATAATGGGCTGTGCGTATTACCGCAATATCTCCACCTGGCACAACGGAGCGACCAACAGCGGTTATAATACCAGCCAGGACGAACTTTCTATGATAACCACTAAGCTGGGACTTCTTCCGGATGACGTTTCTCCCACCACTACGGGAGCCATGCTTTTACAGGACAGCAAAAATGCCATCATCCACAACAGTTCCGATGTCGATTGCTTTTTTGTCGATCTCGCCGAAAGTTCTGTGGTGACCGTTACTCCTTTCAATGTGGGCGCAGACAATGCCGGGGCCAACCTCGACATCACATTGAAAGTTTACAACGGGCAGGGACAATTGGTAAATACGATCAATGATCCTTCGATCCTGAATGCTTCTGTTTCCCTTCCTGCGGGTGAACACTATGTTTCTGTGTCCGTTTCGGGAAATGCAAATGCACCGGTGTATGGAATGGTGGGAAAATACACGATAGCGGTTAATTAAACTGCTGTTTTTTGTATCTTCCCCCACTTTTTTCAAATGTCCAAACCAACCCCGGGAAAAACCTCCCGCTATTTTACACTGATCGGCCAGTCGCTGCGCGGTATTGAACACGATTATACCCAGGGGAGCATTCGCACGGCCATTGTACTTCTCGCCATCCCGATGATCCTTGAGCTCAGTCTGGAGTCGGTGTTTGCCGTTGTGGATATTTATTTCGTAGCGCAGCTTCCGAACAGCGCCAACGCCATCCAAACCGTAGGACTCACAGAATCCGTGATCACCATTGTTTATTCCATCGCCATTGGCTTAAGCACAGGGGCCACGGCAGTGGTGGCAAGACGCGTAGGTGAAAAGAACCTGGATGGAGCTGCCCACGCGGGGATACAGGCGATGGTGATCGCCCTGATCGTCACCGCAGCCTTGTCCATCCTGGGTGTCATCTTCGCTGCGGATATTTTAAGGATAATGGGGGCCACCCCCGAAGTGGTGAAGGAGGGAACCATTTTCACACAGATTATGCTG
>CAMLEM010000126.1 GCA_946479005.1 uncultured Chitinophagaceae bacterium
TAATGCCGGGAAAGGGGCTGTTTTCTCCAACGAAGGAAAAAATGAACTGGATGCGGCCATTATGAATGGGAAAGACCTTGCGGCCGGATCGGTGGCAGGGGTGACCACCATCAAAAACCCTATTTCCGCCGCCCGGGCTGTAATGGAAAAAAGCCCGCACGTAATGATGGCAGGGCCTGGCGCTGAAAAATTCGCGAAAGAACAGGGTCTGGAGATCGTGGATCCTTCCTATTTCTATACCGAAGGGCGCTGGAAGAGCCTGGAAAACGCGCGTCAGAAAGATTCCCTGGAAAATGAAAAGATATTCAAGGAGATAGCGGCGATACAGGTCCGCATCGATTCCCTGAACAAAGCAGTGGACAGCGTGATCGATAAAACGAATTCTATCATCCGGTCGGTGAACGAAGATTCGGTTCTGAAACTGAATCAAAAACTCGAAGAGATCAAAAGGGACATCAGGAAACAATCTTCATTCGTGATTCCCGGCGTGAACCATGATAATAAATTTGGTACCGTGGGAGCGGTTGCGCTGGACCGTTATGGGAACCTCGCGGCTGCAACCAGTACAGGGGGGATGACCAACAAGCGTTACGGCCGGATCGGAGATGCGCCTATCATTGGAGCTGGTACTTATGCTAATAATACCACCGCCGCGATCAGTGGTACCGGATGGGGAGAGTACTTCATTCGTCTTGTAATGGCCAAAAGCATCAGCGATATGATGGAGTTTGGGAATTGGAGCCTTTCGAAAGCTTCAGAGGAAATGGTGTTGAAAAGGTTGCCCGCACTGGGCGGCGATGGAGGGATCATCGCGGTGGATAAAAAGGGAAATGTTGCGATGCCATTTTGCACGGAAGGGATGTACCGGGGATACATCAAAAGTTCAGGAGAAAGGAAGGTCGCTATTTACAAGGATTGAATAAAAGCTTCGCGGGAAAAAGCGCTGCTTATTCTTTGTTCCGTGTATCGATATCGAGTTGCTCTTTATTCCGGATCCGCCATCCGAAGGAAATGCCGTAAACCCGGTGTTTGATCATCGGGCCCAGGTCAGCATTGTTAATGCTTCCAAGACCGTGGGTATATTGCGCGAATACCTGGAATCCACTCGCGGATTCAAATCCAAATTGCAGGAGGATATTGAAGGAGTAATGTCCATAATCGGCAAAGCTGAATTTCATTTTGCGGTCTATCGTTCCCCGGTTGCCATTGATGACCGTATCGAATTTTTCGTTTCCAAAAAGCTGCAAATCCATCGAAGGCCCGAACCTGATGTAAGGGTGGGAAGGATTCTTTGACAGGTCGATCTGTAATAAAGGTGCCAGTTCCAGCGTGTGAATGGAGGTTTCATTATTCACCGCCTGCAGCGAAGGAGGGTTCGCAAAATCGGTAAAGTCGACCTGGTATCCTTTGAGACTGTAAAAAACACCCGGCGCGAAGTAAAGGGGACCTTCGAAGGGGGTTTTCATATTGATCCCCGCCTGGAAACCGTATTTGAAACCGGTTTCCTGTTCAATGCCACGCACTTTATATTTTGCTGTACTGGCCTGGGGGCCCGCAAAAATGTATAGCTGATTTTGTGCACGCAGGGTTTGAATCGATAAAATGCTGATAAGCAGTAGTATATAAGGTCGCATTGGTTTGGGTAAGGCGATAAAAGTAAGTGTTTTCCCCGAGATAATGAAACGTTTTCTGCAGTCGGGGATACTACCAGCCCTCCGCGGAGTCCTCACCTCTTTTATCCGCTACTGCCTCGAATTTTCCATCCGGCAATACCTTGATCAATTCCGTGCGCCCTATCGCACTTCGCATCCTGACATTATATCCCATTTTCTTCAGTCCTTCGACCACGGCCGGCGGAAAATCCCTTTCCATCGAAATGGAATCGGGCAGCCACTGGTGATGAAATTTGGGTTGGTATACCGCATCCTCGGCACTCAGGTTGAATTCAAGAATATTGACCAGGGTCTGAAATACAGAAGTGGGAATGGTAGTGCCGCCGGGTGTGCCCACCACGAGGTAAGGTTTGTTGTCTTTCAGAACAATCGTCGGTGTCATAGAACTCAGCATTCTCTTTCCCGGTTCGATGGCATTTGCCGCGCCACCGATGGCCCCATACATATTTGGAACGCCTGGTTTGATGCTAAAATCATCCATTTCATCATTGAGGAAGAAGCCTGCCCCGCCCACAACCACCTTTGACCCATAGGAGTCATTCAGGGTGGTGGTCACTGCCACAGCGTTTCCCTCTTTATCGATCACGCTAAAATGCGTTGTTTCCTCAGATTCGGCAAGGATGTTCCCGGGTTTCACTACTGAGGAAGGCGTCGGCCGGTTGGGATCATAATCCTTCATCCTGCCGGCAAGGTAGGCTTCGGTGGTCAGTTGCTTTACTGGCACATCATAGAAGTCAGCGTCCCCCATATATTCCCCGCGATCAGCAAATGCACGGCGTTCCACTTCCACCATCAGCTGCACTGCGGAAAGAGAATGAAATCCCATTTTGGCAATATCGCGCTCACCGATCATCTTCATCATCTGGTGGATCAACAGGCCCCCGCTGCTGGGCATCGGCATACCCACGACCCGGTAACCCTTATAGTCAAAGATGTAGGGCGGACGGGGCTTCGCTTCATATTCCCTGAGATCATTCAGTGAGATGATCCCCTTCCCCCTGTTCATTTCTTCCACGATCAGCCGGGCGGTCTCGCCTTTATAAAATCCATCTTTTCCTCTATCGCGGATCCTTTTCAAAGTATTGGCGAGATCCAACTGCACCAGGGTATCGCCTTTTTTCCAGGGGAGGGCGCGGACGAATACTGGCATTACGGTGTTGGCCCTTATCAATTCTTCCTGCAGGTTGTTGAGTGCCCTGGCCTCGTTCTCCGAAATGGAAAAGCCTTTTTCCGCCAGGTCTACCGCCGGCTGTATGAGTTGTGCGAGCGGGAGCTTCGCGTATTTGTGAGAGGCCAGCATACCGGCAACCGAGCCTGGTACACCGGAAGCAAGATGTCCTTCCTGGCTTTTATCGGTTCGGGGACGGCCGTCAGCATCCAGGAACATATCGCGATGTCCCAGCCCCGGCGCTTTTTCCCGGTAATCAATGCTAACCAGTTCCCCGTTTGAAAGGCGGGCTACAAAAAATCCGCCTCCTCCGAGATTACCAGCGTTCGGGTAAACCACGGCGAGCGCGAATTGTGTGGCAATAGCGGCATCCACGGCATTGCCTCCTTTCTTCAGGATCTCGAGGCCGACCTTGCTGGCCAGGGGATGTGCGGAGACAACGGCACCGTTTTCAGCAATGACTTTTTTATTTTGCCGGTAATGATGCGGGTCGATATCAATTCCATCGACGGTTGTTTTTTGGGAAGAACTGCAGGAGCAAAGGATGAAAATGACAAGTACAAAACCTAAACGGATCATATATTTCAAAGTTATCCCTCAATTCTCAATTCTTTCACATCTCTTTTTTCTCCTTTGTAGGTGAAATGATAATTTTACCGGATGTTCTTCTCCTTTCAAAGATCCAGGCCCGGGGCTAAAGCAGGATCGGCTGCGATGCTGGTATGCCTTTTTATTTTGTGCTCCTCCTTGCAGTCCTTCTCGCAATTGAGATCTCCGGCTGATTTTCTTGGCTATCAGCCCGGGGAAAGATTCACCCCGCACTGGCGGGTGGTGGAATACTTCCGGCACGCGGCTCAAAATGCCAAAAACATACGGCTTGTTGAGTATGGCAGAACCGAAGAAGGAAGGCCATTGATGATCGCCATCGTATCCTCCGTGGAAAACATTGCATCACTGGAAAGGATCCGCCTGAATAATCTGCGACTCGCAAATATGGCCGTCGACAGGGCGGCTGCGATTGAAGCGGGTTCTCCGGCCATCGTCTGGCTGAGCTATAACGTACACGGAAACGAAGCTTCTTCCACTGAAGCTTCCCTGCTCACTCTCCACACGCTGCTTGATCCCAATGATCCGGCCTCGGAGTGGTTAAAGAACACGGTCGTGATCATTGATCCCTGCATCAACCCTGATGGGAGGGACCGTTATGTAAACTGGTTCAATGGCGTTTCCGGGAAAAAGCCAGATCCGAAACTGGTAACACGCGAGCATAGAGAACCCTGGCCGGGAGGCAGGACCAATCATTATTATTTTGATCTCAATCGCGACTGGGCCTGGCAATCTCAAATAGAATCCCGGCAAAGGATCGATCTCTATAATCAATGGATGCCGCAGGTACACGTGGATTACCACGAGCAGGGGGTGAATGATCCTTACTATTTTGCGCCTGCGGCTGAGCCCATTCACGAGGTTGTCACCAACTGGCAACGCGAGTTCCAGATGACCATCGGGAGAAACCACGCAAAGTACTTTGATAAGAACGGCTGGTTTTATTTCACCCGGGAGATATTCGATCTCTTTTATCCATCTTACGGGGATACCTGGCCGATGTTCAATGGTGCGATCGGGATGACCTATGAACAGGGCGGGGGCCCGGCGGGTGGATTGGGGGCGGTCACTGAATCGGGAGATACACTCACCCTGGAAGACCGCGTGCAGCATCATTACGTGACCTCACTGAGTACCATCGAGATCTCTTCTGTAAATGCATCGAAACTGGTGAGCTCTTTCAGGAAATATTTCAATGATGCTGTTTCCGGTGCGAATGGTCAATACAAATCTTATGTGATACGGAACAGGTCGCAAGATCGGCAAAAGCTGAAAGCACTCACGGAGATGCTTACCCGAAATGGCATTGAATTCGGTTTTGCCAGTGGGAGTGCGAGAGGGTTCAACTATGGTAGCCGGAAAGAAGAGAACTTTCAAATGCAGGACGACCTGGTGATATCGGCCTTCCAGCCCCGTTCAGCGATGGTCAAAGTTTTATTCGAGCCGGATGCCAAATTGCCTGATTCACTCACTTACGACATCACGGCCTGGGCGATCCCCTATGCTTACGGGCTGGATGCCTGGGCTTCCAAAGAAAGGATACAGCCGGCAGGACGGGCCTGGCCGGCGTTCATTCCTAACACGCCAATGGATTCCTATGCTTATGTGATCAAATGGGAAGGGCTTTCTTCAGCGAAAGCGGTTGGAACGCTTTTGCAGGAAGGTTTTCGCCTGCGTTATTCTGAAATGCCCTTTGAAGTGGATGGAAAAACCTTTGACAGGGGTTCGGTCATTGTGATGAACCGCGGGGAGACCCACCTGAACCCGGTTTCCCGGCTGATCGAGATCGCAAACGCGAATGGGGTGGCCCTTCATCCCGTATCAACCGGCTTTGTTGACAAGGGAAATGATTTCGGGAGCGACAGGATCGTGTTAATGAGTAAGCCTCGTGTCTATTTGCTCACAGGAGACGGGGTGAACCCTTATGTTTCCGGGGAAGTATGGCATTTTTTCGAAAAGCAGCTCGAATATCCCATCAGCCTGGTGAATGCTTCGGATGCTATGCGGATCGACTGGTCGGCGGTTGATGTGCTAATCCTCCCTCCCGGGAACTATCCATTTTTTTCCGAAAAGGCCCAGGTGGAATCTTTCCGTCAATGGATCCGACGGGGAGGAAGAGTGATCGCGCTCCAGCAAGCCGCGGATATACTTGCGAAAGCCGAATTGGGATTAAAACCTAAAGGCGGGTTGGACAGTGGTGAAAAAAATGCGAAGGTGGATTATGATGCTTTGAAAAAGTATAGTGACAGGGAACGGGATTTTATCCCGGGTTCCACTCCAGGGGCTGTATTCCGGGTAGAACTCGACAATACTCACCCGCTGGCCTTTGGTTACCCCGGTCATTATTATACGCTCAAGCTGGATGATAAGATCTATGAGTTTATGAAGGATGGCTGGAA
>CAMLEM010000127.1 GCA_946479005.1 uncultured Chitinophagaceae bacterium
CCCGGGAATACTGCGAGATCGAGCAGCGAACTCATCATCCGTATGTTTCCCTTGGGATCTTTTGCACCAAAAGGATTTTCAAAATCATTTCGCATCATAATGATGCCGCCCCTGGGTCCCCGGAGCGTTTTGTGGGTGGTGGAGGTAATGATATGACAATGGTCGAAGGGATCATTGAGCAGGCCCGAAGCGATCAGCCCTGCGGGGTGGGCGATATCAGCCAGCACGAGCGCGCCGACTTCGTCGGCCACCGCACGGATCCTCGCATAATCCCAATCGCGGCTGTATGCCGATGCTCCGCAGATGATGAGCTTCGGCTTAACGTGGCGAGCCGTCGCTTCCAACTGCGCGTAATCAACGAGCCCCGTTTCTTTTTCTACTCCATAAAAATTTGCCTGGTAGTTCTTACCGCTGAAATTGGCAGGGCTTCCGTGCGTGAGATGACCACCCATACTTAGGTCCAGTCCGAGGATATGATCCCCGGGTTTTAAACAGGCTAGGAATACTGCGGTGTTGGCCTGTGCCCCACTATGCGGTTGCACGTTTGCCCAGCCTGCCTTGAAGATGGATTTCAACCGCTCAATGGCCAGGGTCTCGATCTCATCGACCACTTCACATCCCCCGTAATAACGTTTGCCGGGGTAACCTTCCGCATATTTATTGGTAGGAACGGAACCCATCGCCTGCATCACCTGCAATGAAGTGAAGTTTTCTGAGGCGATCAGTTCGATCCCCTGCCGTTGTCTTTCCAGTTCTTTTCTTAAAAGACCAAAGAGTTCGGTATCCTTCATCATTGCTGGTTTTCAGCTTCAAAAGTAGTGGTTGAAATTAAATCATATCAATTCCGGCGGAAAATTCGTTTATTTCAAAAGTGTTACTTTCGTTGGCTTTTTGTTGGTTATTAAACTAGTAATGAAGGCGATCATCCCAGTAGCAGGAGCAGGAACGAAGATCAGGCCGCACAGTTATACACAACCCAAGGCTTTAATTCCCTTAGCCGGGCGGACCGTGATCAGCATCATCATCGATCAATTGCGTGAAGCAGGAATCAATGAAGTGATCTTCATTGTTGGGTATCTCGGAGATAAGATCGAGGATCACGTCAGGGCCAAATACCCCGATCTCAAAGCGCATTATATCCAGCAGGTAGACAGGCAGGGTGTCGGCCACGCGATCCGCCTGGCCCGCACCATCGTAGGTGAAGACGAGGTGATGGTGGTGCTGGGGGATACCATTTGTGAGTATAACATCAGGGAAGTGGTGAACAGTCCTTATTCAATGATCGGTGTGCGGAAAGTGGAAGATCCCCGGGACTTTGGGGTCGCCGAGATCGAAGATGACGGCTTCATCAGCCACGTGGTGGAAAAGCCCCAGATCCCGAAATCCAATATGGCCCTCGTCGGGATCTACAAGATCAGGGAAGTGAACCAGATGTTCCAGTGCCTGGAAACAAACATCCTCCAGGGATTGAGGAGTCACGGGGAATACAGCCTTACCGATGCCCTGGATTGTATGATCCGGATGGGCGCCAAGTTCAAGGCCTTCCGCGTGGAGAATTGGTTCGATTGCGGAAGAAAGGAGACAATGCTTGAATCGAATGCCACGCTTCTCAAAAAATATGCAACCGCCGAGCCCGTCAGTAACGGGTATGACAACTCTGTAATCATTCAGCCTGTAAGCATTGGTACCGGCTGCACTATCCGGAATTCCATCATTGGTCCCAATGTGGCCATTGGAGAAAATACCACCATCGATTATTCGATCGTAAAGAATTCCATTATTGGCTCTTTTTCCAATCTCTTTGATATCGTGCTCGATGATTCAGTGATAGGCAGCGATACCAATCTCCGGGGAGAGACCCGCTCCCTGAACATAGGCGACAATACGACCATCGACCTCGGTTAGTGATAGGCGCTATTTATCTTTACAGTATGTCACCATTTAAAAATCGTGTCACCGAATTATTCGGGATCAGGTATCCCATTATCCAGGCAGGGATGATCTGGGCCAGTGGCTGGAAGCTTGCCAGCGCGGTAAGCAATGCCGGGGGGCTGGGCATCATAGGCAGCGGATCGATGTACCCGGATGTCTTAAGGGAACATATCTGTCGGTGTCGGGAACAAAGCAATGGTCCTTTTGGTGTGAATATACCATTGCTTTACCCGGACATCGATAAGCATATACAGATCATCCTGGACGAGAAAGTGAAATTTGTTTTCACTTCGGCCGGCAACCCGGCAACCTGGACGAAGACCTTAAAGGAGGCGGGTTCAAAGGTCATTCACGTGGTGAGCAGCGCAAAATTTGCCCGTAAGGCGGAAGAAGCGGGATGTGATGCGGTGGTGGCGGAAGGTTTTGAGGCCGGGGGGCATAACGGGAGAGAGGAGACCACCACGATGGTCCTGATCCCCGCCGTTGCCGGGGCGGTAAAGATCCCCGTGATCGCGGCGGGGGGGATAGCAACCGGAAGGCAGATGCTGGCTTCAATGGTACTGGGGGCCGAGGGTGTACAGATGGGAAGCCGGTTCGTGGCCAGCGAGGAGGCTTCTTCTCATATTTCTTTTAAAAAGATGGTGATCGATTCCCGGGAAGGGGATACCGTACTAACCCTGAAGCAGCTGACTCCCGTCCGGCTTTTGAAGAACGAGTTTTTCAGGCAGGTTGAGGAGGCAGAGCGGCGGGGCGCTACGATCGATGAGCTGAAAACCCTGTTGGGAAGAGCCCGGGCAAAGAAAGGGATGTTTGAGGGGGACCTGGCGGAAGGGGAGCTCGAGATCGGGCAGGTCAGCGCCCTGCTGGATGGTATTTTACCGGCGGGCGAGATCGTAAAAAAAGTCTGGGAAGAGTTCTACGAAGCCCTTCAGAATCCGGTGAAAAAGATTTAGTTTTACAATACCATTCAATTGTGCACATTATGAAACTCAAACTTTTTACAGTTGCGATTGCCCTGCTCGGTTTCACCGCAGCCCAGGCAAACACTGGTCCCGGTGGTCCCGGTACAGGAAAAAAAGATGAAGTGAATGGTGTGGTGATCCACTCGGAGAACAAGAAGCCACTGGAAGGGGTAAGCGTCACGGCGATCCTCAATACGAAAAAAGAAAAGGTGGCGACGACCGACGAGATCGGGAATTTCAATTTCAATGAATTGAAACCGGGGACCTATAAGTTCGTTTTTGAAAAAGCAGGCTTCAAGAAGATCACCAAAGAGAAAGTGGTGGTCAGGACCGACGAGGCCTTCCAGCTGAACATCGAAATGATCGAGAACAGTGATTTCGATATTATGCCTTCGCCTTTCCATTTTAGTGAGTTCTAAGTCTTGCTGATGATATTATACAGAGGCTGTTTTTAACAGCCTCTTTTTTTTTGTGGCATTTTTAGGGGGTGGTTGATAATGGAACACGGATATCAGGAACGATCAGTCAAGACCATAAAAAAACCGCCCGAAGGCGGCTTTCTTATAGTTGGTCTGGTTCTTAGTCGATGTCAAGATCAAACCCATCCTCGTCCTGGTTTATCTCGAATTCTTTGTGTTTCTGCAGGAACTCCCGGTATTTATTATAGGTTTCCGCGGGGGCTTTTTTCCCATTGATGAACAGGTCACCATTTTTGTGTTCCAGGCGATAACCGTCTTTCTTGCTGATCAGTCCTTCCCTGTCAAGCGCATCCACGAAGCCTTTGAATTCGCGAAGCGTGGTCTTTGCTTTTTCCATTTCCTCCTTTGCTTTGGACATTTCCTTTTCGAGCTGCGGGCCGAGCTTTTCCATTTCCTGATTAGCCTTCTCCAGTTCCGCCTTCATCTCCGCAAAATCGATCTCTTTCACTTTCTGGATATCTTCTTTCATTTTTTCCAGATCGATCTTATCAAAAGACTCCTTTAATTCCTTTTGGATCTTCTCAAAGTCCACCGCATCAAAGGCAGCTTTCATTTCCAGCTTGACTTTCTCGAGGTCGATCTTTGAGATGGATTCTTTTAATTCCTTTTCCAGCTTATCCAGGTCAAGGTTCTTCAATTCTGTTTCAAAATGCAGCTTCATCTTTTCCATATCGATCCCTTTCATCGCATCTTCGATGGTCTTTTGAATGTCGAGGTTTTCCAGCTCACTCAACACTTCGTCGAGATCACGGGGCTGACCAGGTTTTTTTGGGATCGTGTCATTTTGAGCAGAGCTGTCCCTGCCTCCCCGCTGATCGCCGTTCCACGACACCAGGGCTAGGGTAAGTCCGCATAATGCCAGCACGATGAACAGGCTGCCGGCGAGTTTTTTAGTTGGTTTCATACAAGTAGTTTTAATTTGATCAACGAAGCATTTCGTAACAAATATACGACGGAGTTCGTACATTCCAAATCCCGGAATGGTTTAGGGAAAATTTTAACAAAGGCGGCAGTAGAGCATTATTTCCTGAAAGCCCATTTCATCATTTCCTTCCAGGTGGGCTTTTTGCCGTACATCAGGATGCCCGTGCGGTAGATCTTGCCCGCAAACCAGGTAGTAAACAGGAAGCCAAGGATCAGCAGGCTCATTGAAAGTCCGAGTTGCCACCAGGGCACCGTATTGGGAACCCCGAACGGGATCCTCGCCATCATTACGATAGGAGAGCTGAATGGTATGATGCTCCCCCAGACCGCGATCGGGCTGTCCGGGTTTCCAATGGCGGCCGTCATAATGGCTATCGAAAGGATGACGAGCATCGTAACCGGGAAGCTCAGGGATTGTGCCTCGCGCATATCCTCGTTCACCGCGCTCCCGATGGCTCCATACAGGGAAGCATAGAAAAAGAAACCTGCCAGGAAATAAAAGGCGAAGCAGGTGAGCACCAGGGGAAGGTTCACGCCTGTGAACATTGAATTCATCGTACCCACCATCGCGTTAGCCATACCCCCACCGCTGCTGGCATAATAGATCACCATCATAAAGGCGATCCATAGGAGAAACTGGGTCAACGCCACCAACCCGATACCAAGGATCTTACCCAGCATCATCTGGAAAGGCTTCACGGAAGATACGATCACTTCGGCGATACGATTGGTCTTTTCTTCCATCACACCCATCATCACCTGTGAGCCATAGATCAGCAGGATAAGATAGATAAGGAATCCGCAGACATACCCAATGGTTTCGGCAACCCGAGCATTGGCCTTGTCATCTTTCAGATTTCGCGCGGTGAGGCCCAAATGGCTCGTCGCAAGCACAACCTGCTTTTCCTTATCAATGGCGAGGCTATCGTTCTTGATATCGTCCCAGATCCTGTTCAGCTTTTTCTCCACTACCGAGGTGGCGGAGGTGCCATAAGATTTATTGGATTTGAAAACGAGGCCTGCATCTCCCTTCCGCCAGTCGATGGCGGGGGGGATCACGATATAACCATCATACCCGTTGGCCTTGTGATCTTCAATGATCGCTGTGGCATTCCCGGTGGCGAGGGTAAGCGTGGAATTATTATCCTCCTGGTTGTATTTTTCTATGATCGCCGGGCTGAAATAACCGGAGGAGTCAATGACAGCCACCGTAAGGTTTTGCCTGCTCTTATCCGCTATGAACCCCATACCGAAGATCAGCACGATATACAGGAGAGGGAATAGTATCGTGGAGATAATGAAAGTTTTCTTCCTGACCCGGGTCAGGTATTCTCTTTTTATGATCAGCCAGGTCTTGTTCATCGCAATTAATTAAGGTCTGTTTTCTGGAATTGACGGGCGGAGGGTGTGCCCTCTACCAACCGGATGAAGATCTCGTTCAGCGAAGGAAGGATTTCGTTAAAGGAATGGATCTGCGCCCCATTCTGGATCAGGTGATACAGTACATCGTTGGGACTGCGGCCTTCACGAATCTT
>CAMLEM010000128.1 GCA_946479005.1 uncultured Chitinophagaceae bacterium
GCAGATGCTGGCCAATATGAGCCGTAAGCCCCAGATCCTGGCCGATGCTGCCTATCATATCCTCAGCAAACCTTCGACTGAATGTACCGGCAACTTATTTATAGACGAACAGGTGCTTGCAGGCGAAGGGATCACCGACCTGGCCGGATACTCAGTGGTACCCGGTGCGCAGCTGTATAACGATCTTTTTGTTTAAAGGAAGGGTTCTTATTCGCCGGAAGGATTTTCAGGCCTCATTTGCGGAAAGAGCAATACATCCTGGATGGAAACCTGGTTGGTCAGCAGCATGCAAAGCCTGTCGATCCCGAAGCCGATACCCGAGGTGGGGGGCATCCCGTATTCCAGGGCACGTAGGAAGTCGTGATCGATGAACATCGCTTCATCGTCACCTCTTTCCTGTAATCTCACCTGGTCCTCGAAACGCTCGCGCTGGTCGATGGGATCGTTCAGTTCACTGTACGCGTTGGCGATCTCTTTTCCGTTGATGATGAGCTCAAATCTTTCCACAAGTCCCTGTTTTTCGCGATGCTTCTTGGTAAGCGGGCTCATCTCCACGGGGTAATCAATGATGAAAGTGGGTTGCACATAATGCTTTTCGCATTTACCCCCGAAGATCTCATCGATCAGTTTGCCCTTGCCCATTGTGGCGTCGGCGTTCAGCTTTAATTGCCGGGCAACAGACCGCAGCTGCTCTTCATTCATCCGGCTCACGTCAATGCCGGTATGTTCCTGGATGGCGTCGTAGATGGAGATCCTTTTGAAAGGCGCTTTGAAAGAGATCGTATTTTCTCCTACGGTTACATCTGTGGATCCGCAAACATCGATAGCTGCTTTTTCCAGCATTTGCTCGGTAGTTTCCATCATCCAGAAATAATCCTTGTAAGCCGTATAAAACTCCAGGATGGTGAATTCCGGGTTATGGGTACGGTCCATTCCCTCGTTGCGGAAATTGCGGCTGAACTCATAGACCCAGTCGAAGCCGCCCACGATGAGCCTCTTGAGGTAGAGCTCATTGGCGATCCGCAGGTATAAGGGAATGTCGAGCGCGTTGTGATGAGTGATGAACGGGCGGGCAGCAGCTCCACCGGGGATGCTTTGCAGAACCGGGGTATCCACTTCAATGGCTCCTTTGGCATTGAGAAAATCCCTCATCGAGTTGATCAGCCTGCTTCTTTTTAAGAAGGTCTCTTTCACTTCGGGATTAATGATGAGGTCGGCGTAACGCTGCCGGTATTTGAACTCTGGATCGGTAACGGCATCGAACACCTGCCCCTCTGCTTCTTTCACGATGGGGAGCGGACGCAAAGCCTTGCTGAGAATGGTGAGTTCAGTGACGTGAACGGAGATCTCGCCTGTTTTGGTGGTAAAGCCAAAGCCTTTTACCCCTATGATATCTCCAATATCGATGAGCTTTTTCCAGACAACATCATAGAGCGATTTGTCCTCGCCGGGGCAAATATCATCTCTCCGGATATAAAGCTGGATCCTTCCTTTGGAGTCCTGCAGTACGCAAAAATTAGCCTTGCCCATATCCCGGACGCTCATTATCCTGCCGGCAAGACAGAGGTCCCTGAACGCGTCCTTGTTTTCTTCCCTGTAATTCGCTTTCAGGTCGGTGGAATAGGTGTTCACCGGGAACAGGGGAGCGGGATAGGGTTCGATGCCCATCATAATGAGTTCGGCGAGCTTTTCCCTCCTGAGCTGTTCCTGTTCGGAAAGATGAGTAGTATTCATTTGTAAGCCGCGAAGTTAACGGAACCCGTAAAATAAAACGGGAAGGCAGGAGGTTTTGTCCTCCTGCCTTCCCGTTTTATATCGTAAAATCAGTTCTGGCTATTGGCAAACAGCCATCCGAGCTGGATGCCGAAATAGCTGCTGTTCACTTTTTCAGGAGCAGATTCCGGAACGGGACGGAGATCACGCAAACCGTGGTTATAGTTGGCGTGAACGAAGAATCCTTTTGCAAGGCGGTAACCGATCACGAAATTGGCGCCATAATCCATCCCCCGCAAGTCCTTATCGATGGTATTACCAAAGAGCACATCTGTTTCTGTTTTATCCTCTTCGATCTTGGTTCCTTTTTTCGAAGGAAGCTTGAAAGAGAGCGAGGGTCCTACGCCCGCGTAAAAATTTCCTGCATTTCCCGGTGCCCGGTAAATGAAATTGGCATTGAGCTCAGCAAATCGCAGCGAGATATATGATGAAGTGATGAGGGTCCCTTCAGGTGGCCGCTGCAGCGTACCTTTTTGCACATAATGCACACCCGGCGCAAAACTGAACCGGCTGGCACCGATAGGAGCATCGATCATCAGCCCGAGCGTAGCACCTACCTTGGTTTCGTAATTATTTTCATTGCCGAACAGTTCACCGGAAAGGCTTGAAAGGGAAACGCCTCCCATAAACCCGGCGCGGGTTTTTTGGGAAAATGCTGTGAACTGTATACAGGTCACAGAAACCACCAGGAGGAGGAGAGCTTTCTTCATAATTCAGTAGTTTTTTAGATTTACCGGATTCGACGGTAAATGGTCAGGGCAAATGTATGGACTGGAAACCGAACCTGCAAAATACTGAATCGTTAACAGTTCACAGAGGTCTGGCACCTGCGTTCAGGCTTTAAGTTTTAGGGGCTTGTAAGTCTGGTCGGGAGGGGGTCTGCCCATTGCTGGAACCGTCCAGGGTCTTCATTTTCCGGTCCCAGAAAGTGAGATAATATCCAAAATTTGCCCTGGTCTTTTGGTGGTGGAGATTGTGGTGAGTGGAAGAAGTGAAGATCCTGCCATATAGTCCTGCCCTGTACCTTGCAGGGACCAGTTCAAAGCCGAGATGGCCGATCACATTCATAATAAGAACATTCAGAAGGAAGGCCCCCAGCGCGAGAATATGAACCGGGAAAATGGTCGTAAACAAGAATATCACCAGGCTCTCTATAAGGGCTTCGATGGGGTGGAATGAATAAGCGGCCCAGGGAGTAGGATTTACGGACAAATGATGTATCCTGTGCACTTTCCTGAAAAGCCAGCGCTGATGCAGGAGTCGATGGGACCAGTAAAAATAGGTGTCATGTACAAGAACCATCAGGATCAGACTGGCGAAAAAATAAACCCAGCCCCGGTCTGAAATCGAAAGATAAATGGTGGTCATTCCTTTTCGATAAAGCCAGAGGTTGACCAACGCCACAGATGAAAATATCAGGATGGTAGACATTGAGTACATTAACTCGGTTCTTACCTGTCGTGGTTTCGGCGAGCGGGGCTGGATCTTGAATTTTGCGAATTTCCGGATTCCCAACCTGTAAAACAGGAGGTAAAAGATGCCTGCAAGAGCGAAATATCTCCCTGCAAATAAAACCAGTATCGCTCCGATGATCCACCACGCAGGGCCGGCAATTAGATCTTTTTGCACATTGTCCATTTCCTTTATTTGTCAGGGCTTAATTTTTTTAGTAAGCGAAAATGTGAAGCAAGTCCGCCAGTGATGGAGTTATATCTGTAACGAAGCCCGAACTCAGCCGCGGTTTCCCTCACCATTTTCGTGATTACGGGATAATGTACGTGACAGTAACCGGGAAATAAATGGTGAGCCACGTGATGATTCAGACCACTGAAAAGGAAACTGATGATTTTGGAGTCGGGGCTATAATCGTCCGTAGTTCTTAGCTGATGTTCGCCCCAGGAGCAGGGTATTACTCCGTTCTCACCTGGTTCAATGAAAAGCGAATCTTCCACTACGTGATTCGAGAGTAGAGCGAACATTGCAACCAGGCCGGACCCTATGTGCATACAGAAAAACCCGAGAAAGATCATCCAGAAAGGCAATGGAAGAACAATTGCGGGCAGAGCCAGCATATAAAAGAGGTAAAAGAGCTTACTGAAGAAAAGAAACACCCAGTGTATCCTCGCGTGATGGGCCTTTACCATTCCTATTTGTTCCAGCCTGTAGTATTTGAAATCTCTCAATAATACCCAAAAAAGAATATAAAAGGGGTATAAGACCTTCATATACCAATACTGGTACCGGTGTTTTCTTTTCTTTTCCGTGAAAGGGGTCACCCGGACCATTCCACTTTGTTCCAAGTCGATATCGATGCCGTGGATATTGGTATACGGGTGATGAGAGACAGTATGCTTGTATTTGTACATATACCCATCACCTCCTACCAGGTTGGCGAAGCGTAAAAGTGTTTCGTTTACCCATTTTTTCCTGGAGATCATCCCGTGTGCCGCATCGTGAACTATACTCATAGCTGCGAAAAGGATGCTCACACCCATTAAGAACCAGGTGAGAAGGAAAACCGGGAACGATAGTTCCGTAGTAAGTATCAGGATGTACGCGGCCAGGAATGAAGTGAAGAACAAAGTAGACTTGATCGCTACGACAGGGGTGGCGTAGCGACTGATCCGATTCTCCCTGAAATGTGAATGCACGCGTCTTTTCAGGGTTTCATAGAAGCCGTTTTTCGGCTCTTTCTGAAAACTGATCTTTTTCATGGCTATTAATTAATGGTGAGGCGAAGACTGATGGCAGGATAAGGGGTCTTTTTACTTTTAGCAAGGTATTTTTCAGCGGGGGTTAGTGTCTTAGTGCTGTCAGGGGTTTGTGAAAAGCCGAAGACATAAAGGCATAGGGATATCGCTAATAAGCAGAGTAACTTTTTCATTGTTGGGGGTTTAAAGTGAAGGAGGGGTCCTATTTGATGGAGAAACGCAGGCTGATGGCGGGGTAGTTTGACTTTGTAAAGCCATCCTTTGAAACGGCCTGGTAGTTTTCCAGTTTCAAATAAGCAGAGGCTGACATAGCTCGCCCTTTATTCCTGGCGGAAGCGATGAAAAGAGGAATGCTACTTAACATAGCTGCGCTTCCAACCCAGAACATTCCCATACCTAATTCATAGTCAGAATCGTTTTCTTCGCTAAAAATGTCCATGTTATTTAACCCGATAGTCAATCCACCGGTAGCCAGGGCAGCGCCCCCTCCCAACAACACCCAGGCGCTGGTTTTCTGGCTTTGACTTTTTTTCAGGAACATTTCCTGGTTTGAAGGGGTAGTGCCGGGTTCCTGGGTGAAACCACTGAACTGGAGGCTCAAAGAGATCGCTAGTAAACAAAGTAACTTTTTCATTTTTGTTGGTTTTTAGGTGAAGGAGGTGTTATTAACTCCGTAAACTTATACCGCCGGGGAGCCGGGACTAAATTGAATTTCGCGTTCCCGTCACCACAGTTGCAGAAAGTGCAAAAGCGGCTTTCTTATATGCCCGAATTCCATTATCTTTTGAAGTCGGACCTCAAGTTTCCCCTTATGGCCACCATAAATGCGCAGGAGCTGCTTTTCCAGAAGATCAGGGAGTTTATCCCGGAGGGTCAGTCCTTGGTGGATGCTGTTGGGGACGTTCTGCAGCTAAGCAGTGACAGCGCCTATCGCCGGATCAGAGGAGAAACCCCGCTGGTGCTGGACGAAGTGAACAAGTTATGTGAAAGGTTCCAGTTGTCGCTGGACCTGATGTTGCGTTTACAAACACAACACATACTTTTCCGGAACATCCGGGTGAATCAGGAGGAGTACAGTTATGAGGCCTACCTGAAGGACCTGGTCAGCCAGGTTAAGATGATCGGGGCCGGCCGGGAGAAAGAGATCGTCTACCTGACCAAAGACCTTCCCCTTTTTCATAATTTTTATTATGAACCCCTGATTGCTTTCCGTTATTTTTTCTGGATGAAAACCCTGATCAGGCATCCTGACTTTGCGGATAAAAAGTTTGACATTGGTTGCGTGCCGCAGAGCATACAAACACTCAGCCGGCAACT
>CAMLEM010000129.1 GCA_946479005.1 uncultured Chitinophagaceae bacterium
AGATCGTGGATTCCCTATTTGAGTTCATCTCCACCGATGGATATAATCTTACACATAAATACCAGGTGCTAAGCAACCGGGGAAGCTTTGGTTCCCTGTATACTTCCATTTATGGGACTTCCGGCTACTGGGATGTGGATTATATGGATTCGCTGGGCTCTTCCCGAAAAACGCGTATACCTTCATATCTGCCGCCAAGGGATACCACACGGCGGATCTTCGATCGTCCGCGGCAACAACCGGTGACGCCACCGCAGCCATCAAAAAGAGAAAGGCGGAGGCAAAGGCGTGACCAGGTCAGGCTACTCAAGATTGATACAACCAACCGGACGGCAATGATGGACCTTGCTTCATTTGGCCGGGGATACGGGCTGAAAAAATTTTTCAAAAATTCATTTCGAACCCTTCGTAAACACGGGGTGGCACACCTGATCATTGATGTAAGGGGCAATGGCGGAGGCAGCGTCAACAACTCCACGCAGATCACCCGCTACCTCGCAAAAAGCCCGTTCAGGCTGAGTGATAGTCTTTTTGCGCTCCGGAAAAGAAGTCCTTACCAGCAATACATCGGCGACCATTTCTGGAATAAACTGTTCATCAGTTTTTTCACCAGCAGGAAAAAAGATGGCTTTTACCATTTCGGATATTTTGAGCGGCATTATTTCAAACCGAAAAAGAAGGATCACTTCGATGGTAAGGTTTATATCCTCACGGGGGGAAATTCTTTTTCGGCCACCACGCTGTTTTCTTCGGTGTTAAGGCCCCAGGAAAATGTTTTCATTGTTGGTGAAGAAACAGGCGGAGGCGCTTATGGCAACTCTGCCTGGTTGATCCCCGATGTGACGCTGCCCGAAACAGGCGTTCGTTTCCGCCTTCCATTGTTCAGGCTTGTCATTGATAAGAATGTTCCTAAGAACGGGAGAGGTGTTCAACCCGAAATTTATGCCGGGCCCACCGTGGAGAACATTCGCTCGGGCAGTGACTATAAACTTGACGCGGCTATGGAAATGATCAGGAGGGACAAAACGGGAAGCCGGGAGTGAGGCGCTAGTCCATTATCAAAAACTTATCTGCATCCTTCAAAAAAGGAAACCTGTTCCTGGCCTCCTCAAGATTTTTTCTTTCCAGGTCAACACTGAATATTATTTCCCTGTCTTTGTGTGTCTCAAGAATGTTTCCAAACGGATCTATTACCAGGCTTTCGCCGGAATATGCAATGCCATTTCCATCTGTCCCTGTCCTGTTCACCGCCGCCACATAACATTGGTTCTCAATAGCCCTTGCCTGTAGAAGGATTTTCCAGGCGTGGATCCTTTTCTCCGGCCAGTTCGCCACACAAAGCAGCACATCGTATTCCGGGTTGCCCTCCTTCATTTGCTGTCTTGTCCAAACCGGGAAACGGAGATCATAACAAACAATGCATTGGATCTTCCAGCCTGAAATGGAGAGGACCTGCCGCCGGTTTCCTGCAGTATACTTCTCGTTCTCGCCAGCGTAGGCAAAGAGGTGCCTTTTGTCGTAGATCGCAGCCTCGCCATTGGGCAACATACACACAAACCGGTTATAATACCGGCCCTCCTCTTCGATGATCAGGCTTCCGCAGAGGACGATCTTTTTTTCCGCCGCCATCTTTTTCATCCATCCGATGCTATCGCCTGTCATTGTCTCTGCCAGGGGTGCCGGTTCCATACTAAATCCTGTGCTGAACATTTCCGGTAACAACACAATGCTACGCGGCATAACAGAACCCAGCTTTGCCGCGAACATCTCCAGGTTTTTCTTCCTGTCTTCCCAATGCAGCTCCGACTGGACGATCGTCACACTCAATTTCTCTTGCATCTGTATTTTTTTATCCTCAATAAAGATACTAACACACGCGGGGCTTGCACTTTAAATATGGCGGTTTCTTTTTAAACGTGCACGCCATTCTGCGGCACCGATTTTGTCTTTATCATAACAGAAAAACGTGAAGTATGCTAAGCCTAAACATAAATGCGATGCGGTGGGTGGCACTGGCTGTGTTACTATCGGTTTTATTTTTCAATACCTGCACTCCGGCCCTTGCCCAGCAGCACGTGATCGCGAATAAGAATGTGACCCGCCCGGAGATACAGCAAAACCTGGCGCGTCCCGCACTCATCAATGATCTCACAGCGGTCAAAAGAAACGGGTATAACGAGATCCGGTGGAACTCCCGCCAGGACCAGGATGTGAAGACGTTCATCATCGAATACAGTACGGATGGTATCCATTTCGAGTCCGCGGGAGCGCTTGGCGTGCATTCCGGTCTTGATTACACCTACCAGCATTATATCCAGGATACCCGGCCGATGCTATACCGGCTCAATATGCAGCTGACGAATATGAGGAATGTTCATACGGATGCTTTTATGCTGGAAGGGATTCCTGTTTCCCCGGTCCGATTTTATCCAACCATCGTCACGGGAAACTCTTTGAATGTTGAAAGCTGGTTTCCCCTGGAAAGGATCTCCATCATATCCACAAACGGAGCACCTGTTTTTTCGAAGGAACTGAACGGGCAGTACGGTAATATTCCCCTGGTCACTCCCACCCTGAGCCGGGGAATGTACATCATCCATTTCATAGGAAAAGGCTGGCAGACTTCGGAAAAATTGATCGTTTCCTGATCACTCCTTTTTCCCCGTGATCCTGGAGATCAGGTTTGAAACGAGTTCAAACTCGTAACCCTTCCCAAGCAGGTGGTCCATCGACCTTTTTTTTCGAACCAGGTATTGTTCCTGTTTCAGGCTGGCATATTTATCCGAGAGGATCTCGAGAGCGGTCCGCTCATATTCGTCCTCGTCGATCCCCCTGATCGCCTTGCGAATGGAATACTCACTCACCTGTTTTTGCTGTAGCGCGTGCTTAATTTTTTGTTTGCCCCATTTCTTGATCCTGAATTTGCCGCCGGCATATGCAATGGCGAATCTTTCTTCGTCAAGATATTTTTCTTCAATGAGCGTGGCGATGATCTCATCGTGATCCCGCTTCCAGACGCCCAGGTCATAGAGTTTATCCCTGACCTCTTTATGGCAGCGTTCCTGGTAAGCGCAAAAATGCTTTAGCTTTTGGAGCGCCTGCTCCTTTGTAAGGTCTTTCTTAAAAGCCATTTTCATTCCTCCAGTCTTTCCAGGCAGGAGTACTGTTTTTTCAGGTGATCATCATAATAATCGGCTTTCTGGAAAAGCTTGCGAAAGGTCTGCGCACCGGATTCCCTGGTGATGTCCAGGTCGTAAATGATGCAGCTAAGAACGATATTCTGTTTTACACAGCTCAGCACCAGGCCCTGGGTGCGATAGTTCTCTTCCAGCAGGAACTGGTAGAGCGGTTTGATCTTTGTCGCATCTGAAGGCATCTGGCAGAGATAGGCGTCTCCGGCGACAAAATAATTTTCCGAATTATAAGAGATCTTGATCTTCGCGGAGCCTTCCTTCACACTCCAGTGATTGGTGCCTTCCCTGGCGAGCCGAACGTCTTTTCCCAATTCGCGCAGGATCTCCTCGATCGTTTTCGCCACCCCCACCGCCTCCGTTTCCTTTTCCGGCAATTCCGGCAATTTCACTTCCGTGCCACAACTGGGGCAGTACTTCTTCTGGTCGATATTGCTTTGCGTGACCAGGAACCCGCAGCTGAAGCATCTTGTTGAAGCCTGCCCCTTGTTGGGCAAATACATTTGCAGGGCATCTCTCAGGTAATTCACCGGCAAAGCAAATCCCAGGTTATCGCCGCCGCGGATGATGAAAGAATTCACTCCGATGATCTCCCCGTCGCCATTCACCAGCGGCCCCCCGCTATTGCCAGGATTGATGGCAGCATCGATCTGGATATATTTTAACCCTTCCCGGATGCGGTCCACCTTTGAGATCACGCCCTGGGTAGCAGTATAGTTCAATCCATAAGGATGGCCAATGGCAAGAACAGGGTCGCCGTCCTTCATTTCTTCGTATCGCCCCATCCTCACTTCCGGGAGATCCACACCGCCCGGCGCCTCCAGGACCACGCGCGGGACGTCCATGAACCCGATGCGCTCCTCCAGGAAGGCCAGGTCGTGTTTCCTGTCCGTGTACCAGACCCTTGCAAGCATTCTCTCAAAGGCCTTGCCTGCAATGGTCACTTCGGCATTCTCTCCCACCACGTGATCGTTGGTGACGATCAGGTCGAACTCCTTCAGGTAAAACCCCGTACCCGTGCCTGTGGGCGTGGCGATCTGGATGATCGCCCGCTGGAACCTTTCTATGATCTTCTTTGAATCCATCACTTCGCCTCCAGGTTTAAAGTTTCAAGCTCCGTGGTAAAAGAAAGATTAAAGCTGACGAGACTGTCGAACTTCAGGTTGGCTGTTTGAAATTTCAAGAGCGGATACTTCTCTTTCCATCTCGACTGGATGGCGTTTACGCGGCGTATGATCTCCTCGTCTTCGAATTTGATCCTAACGGGATCGTATAACCGATCGGCAAAGCCAAGATCAGAGAAATAATCTGCATAGTTCACCTGCATCAGTAAATGGTACAGCTCGGTGATCACGCGGGGCAGGCTGTAAGAATACTGGCAGTAGGCGATCCCGTACTCGGCGATCTGTGCGGCGATGTGAGGATAATTGTTATCCCTGTACCAGGCCACATTCAGGTTCGAGCTGTGGATGGAATCGGCCACGCTTTTATATTGCTGGGGTGAAACGATCGAAAATGTATAGCGGGACCGAAAAAGGCAGCTGTAGATCTCTTCCTTTGGTCGCACCAGGATCCTCCGGAATTCTTCCGCCATATCCCGGTTCTTCTCCACTACCGGGCGCTCATCTTTTTTGAAATAAATGCTGCCGATCTTCTCCAGGTCGTTCAGGAGGCGTCCTTCGGGCGCGATCAGGTAGTCGATCCGGTAGATCAGCGAAAGAAGCAGGTAGGCAACGCCGCCCGAGAATTTATCCGCATCCAGGGTGGCGATGGTGTCCAGCGTCTTCCTGATCCAGCTTTGGAGGTATGAATGCTTGATCTCTTTCTCTTTCTCCGGCAGCGGGAGAATATGATCGTTGTCGATGGATTCCAGCGAGGCAAAATCCTGCACCAGCAGGTCATCGTGCTTATCCGCCTTTGTCGCCAGTTCCTTGAGCCCGTAATAAAGCTTACTGGGGCTGGCTGTTTCCCTGTCACTGTCGAATAACATACAAAGCCTGTCGGAATCCAGGGCAAAGCGGCTGTAATAAAGATTGAAATTCATTTCCAGCAGGCGCCTCATCACCGGTACGGAAGGCTGGGGCATCCTGGCGAGCGTCACCTCGGCTTCCACCGTGTCCTGGTTGAACACGCCCCTCACGATCTTAGAACCCTGGTAGATCTGGAACCTTCCCGCTGAGCCATTCCGCTCATATACCACGTTCTGTATCGAGTCATCACGGAGATAGGAAAAGAAAGCATCCAGGCTTTCCCCGAAATTTTTCTCCTTGTAAAAATTATCCGCATCGGTCCACCTGGTCACCTTCGCCATCGGCTTATTATTGTCGGAATAACGCCCAAACTGCACATCTGGAATGGGGCCGGGGGGAGCCTTTTTCGCCTTTCGAAAAAACTTATCTAACATAGCTTTTGACTGCGGCAATATACCTATTTTCGCCAGACCCAATTCACTGACTGATGAAATTCATTGCGTCTTCTTCTTCCCTGCTGAAACAGCTGCAGCATATCGCAGGCGTGATCAACGCAAACACGGTTTTGCCGATCCTTGAGGATTTTCTTTTCGAGGTGGAAAAAAATAAGCTTTCCGTGGTCGC
>CAMLEM010000130.1 GCA_946479005.1 uncultured Chitinophagaceae bacterium
CTGGAAGAATCGATCGAATTAAAATATGCCAATCTCAAGGTCCCCATATTCGAAAAAATGGAAGGGCCCCAGGATTCCTTGTGGCTCATAGACGAGCAGGTCGCCGGCCTCAGGGAAATGATCAAACTGGAGGAACTGGGATTCATTGAATGGGACAGGAAAGCCAACCGGGAAGATCCCAATTACCAGAAGGAAAGAATGGAAAAACAGGCTTTCGCAACAAAAGAGATTGAAAAGATGCGGAACCTCATCCAGGATCTCGAAGAGAAAAAGCCTTCTCACATAAGCGATCTCAAAGCACAGGAACTCATCCTGGATATGATGGACAGGGAAATGACCAAAGAACTGGAGAAGGCGAAATCCGAAAGACAGGTGGCATTATCGAAGATGTATAAGGCCTGATCACGGCAGGATCCCCCGGGGAATCACAACAATTCCCCAATGAAAAATGTGAACTCAAGGTGGATATCTCAATAAAAAATTCTTTTTTTCATTGGGAAAACACCTACTTTTATAACGGTTTCCGAATAAGAAACCGTTTTTTACAACCCATAAAATTCTAAATCAAATGGCAACGAAAAAAAAGGCTGCAAAAAAAGCATCCAAAAAGAAAGCTCCTGCTAGAAGAAAAGCTGCTCCGAAAAGAAAAGCTGCAAAGAAAAAAGCCGCTCCAAAAAAGAAAGCTGCAAAGAAAAAAGCCGCTCCCAAGAAAAAAAAAGCCGCTAAAGCAAAGTCGAAGCGTAAGCCGAATGCGGCGTTTATGAGAGCGCTCACCCCCAGCCCTGCTCTTGGTGCTGTGGTAGGCAACAGGCCCCTCGCCCGTACGGAAGCGGTAAAACAAATATGGAATTACATCCGCAAGAACAAATTGCAGGACAGTAAGAACCGCCGTATGATCAATGCGGACGACAAGCTTCGTTCAGTATTCGGTGGAAAGAGCCAGGTTTCGATGTTCGATATGGCCAAGCACCTGTCGAAGCACCTGAGCTAAAGAAATTTGCTTATGGGAAAATTTTCAGGCTTCCGTTAACGCGGAAGCCTTTTTCATTACATTACCTGGCAAACTCTGCACGGATCACATTCAGTGCGCCACCTGCTTTGAACCATTCGATCTGTTGTTCATTGTAAGTGTGGTTCACTTCGATCTCGTGGCGGGTGCCATCTATATGATTCACCACGACCGTTAAAGGCACGCCCTCAGCAAAACTGGTAAGGCCGAGAATGTCAAAACTGTCGTCTTCCTGGATCTTATCATAATCCTCCTTATTGGCAAACGTAAGTGCGAGCATCCCCTGCTTCTTCAGGTTCGTTTCGTGAATCCGCGCAAAACTCCTCACCAGGATGGCGCGTACGCCGAGGTGCCGGGGCTCCATCGCCGCGTGCTCGCGGGATGAACCCTCCCCGTAATTTTCATCCCCCACCACCACACTGCCCACACCGGCAGCTTTGTAAGCACGGGCCGTGGCAGGCACCGGGCCATATTCACCATTGAGCTGATTTTTCACAGAATCTGTTTTCTCATTGAAGAAATTGATGGCCCCAATGAGCATATTATTGCTGATATTATCGAGGTGACCCCGGAATTTCAACCAGGGGCCGGCCATTGAAATATGATCGGTCGTGCATTTGCCCATCGCTTTGATCAACAGCTTGAGGCCAAACAGGTCAGTTCCTTCCCAGGCAGAAAAAGGTTCCAGCAGCTGTAACCTCTTCGAGGCGGGATCCACTTTCACCTGCACTTTGCTACCATCCGCCGCGGGAGGCTGGTAACCGGGGTCTTTCACCTCGAAGCCTTTCGGCGGTAACTCGAAACCTGTGGGTTCGGCAAGCATCACTTCCTCGCCTTTCGCGTTCTTCAATTTATCGGTCAGCGGGTTGAACGTGATCGAGCCCGACATCGCAAGGGCAGTGACGATCTCCGGGGAGGCCACAAAAGCGTGGGTACTCGCCAGGCCATCATTTCTCTTGGCGAAATTCCTGTTGAATGAAGTAATGATGGTGTTCTTGCGGTTGGGGTCATCAATGTGCCGTGCCCATTGACCAATACAGGGACCACAGGCGTTGGCCAGCACCAATCCGCCTACGTTTTCAAAATCATTGATGAATCCATCCCGTTCAATGGTAAAACGCACCATTTCTGAACCCGGCGTGATGGTGAACTCCGAAGCTGTACGAAGTCCCTTGGACACCGCGTCTTTTACAATGGAAGCGCTGCGACTGATGTCTTCATAGGAAGAATTGGTGCAACTGCCAATGAGAGCCACCTCCAGTTTCTCAGGCCATCCGTGCTCCTTCACCCTGGCTGCCATCTGCGAAATGGGAGTGGCCAGGTCAGGTGTGAAAGGCCCGTTGATGTAAGGTTCCAGCGTGCTGAGATCGAGCTCAAGCAACTGGTCGTAATATTTTGCAGGGTCGGCATACACTTCAGGATCCGGGCGAAGGTGCTCACTCACCTGCGCTGCCATATCGGCAACTTCCTGCCGGGAAGTGCCGCGCAGGTACTCCGCCATCTTCTCATCATACGCAAACAGTGAGCAGGTAGCGCCCACTTCCGCACCCATATTACAGATCGTGGCCTTGCCTGTTGCGCTCATCGTTTCAGCACCGGGTCCAAAATATTCTATCACAGCACCGGTTCCGCCTTTAACGGTCAGCTGCCCTGCCACCCAGAGGATCACATCCTTTGCTGATGTCCATCCACTCATTTTGCCGGTGAGCTTCACGCCGATCACTTTCGGCATTTTCAGCTCCCAGGGAAGCCCGGCCATCACATCTACCGCGTCGGCTCCCCCCACCCCAATGGCGCTCTTACCGAGGCCGCCTGCATTCGGTGTGTGTGAATCCGTACCGATCATCATCCCCCCGGGGAAAGCATAATTTTCCAACACCACCTGGTGAATGATACCCGCCCCCGGTTTCCAGAACCCGATCCCGTATTTATCTGAAATGGAAGAAAGGAAATCGTAAACCTCCCTATTGGTTTCAATGGCCAGTTTCAAATCAGGACCTGCCCCGCTTTTTGCCTGGATCAGGTGATCGCAATGGACCGTACTGGGAACGGCAACCCTTTCCCTTCCGCAGGTCATAAACTGGAGCAGGGCCATCTGGGCTGTAGCATCCTGCATCGCTACCCTATCTGGCGCAAAGTCCACATAGTCCTTTCCCCTTTCGAATGCCGTTTCGGGCAATTCCCCCTGCAAATGCGAATAAAGGATCTTCTCTGTAAGTGTCAGGGGTCTGTTTATCGACTGTCGCAAACGGGAGATCCGGGAGGGAAGAGCAGCATATATCTCGCGGATCAGGGGGAGGTCAAAAACCATAGGTAAGAGCATTTATTGTGCTGCAAAATTACGTGAGTTTTATAACTTTTCGGCTTGTAAACTTCTTTGTAAATTAGTCGGATGAACCGCCTCAGGAACTTCGTGGAATGGAACGCTTTCGGCGTTTGCACCGCTATCGGTAACCGGATGGGCATTGCCACTTCCCGGATCCGCCAATATTTTTTGTATGCTTCCCTCCTGACGATGGGCTCTCCCATCATCATCTATATGATCCTTGCATTTTGGAGAAATATGAGGAAGTATATCTGGGCTGCCAGGAGAAATCCCTGGTATTACCTCTAATTCCCTTTCAAACCACCGTTCATCCCAAAAATTTGGCTTCTCTACGAAATGTTCGTAGCATTACGAAAAATTCGTAGAAATGGAAAAACTCAGCCGCCAGGAAGAGGAAGCGATGCAGGCCATCTGGAAAACAGGTGAAGCGACCATCAAGGCCTTCCTGGAAAATCTTGATGAACCGGCACCCTATACCACCCTCGCCTCAACAGTAAGGAACCTGGAAAAGAAAGGGTATGTCAGTTCCCGCCTGCTTGGAAATGCTTATCTGTTCAAACCCCTTGTTTCTGAAGAAGAGTACAAGAAGAAGTTCATGAATAACGTAGTCAAAGATTATTTCGACAATTCTTATAAAGAACTGGTTAATTTCTTCGTGGAACAGAAAAAATTATCTGCAAAGGAATTAAAAGAGATCATATCGATGATCGAGAAAAATAAATAGCGCTTCAAAATCAATTACAATGACAATGCTATTGACCTACCTGTTGAAGGTTTCCATTTCCCTGGCCGTGGTTTTCTTTTTTTACCGGTTGGCATTGAGGAAACTTACTTTCTACAACTGGAACCGGTTTTACCTCCTGGGATACTCCTTCCTTTCTCTGTTCATCCCCTTTATCGATATCAGCCTGGTGGTGAAAAGGGAAAACTGGGAAGAAACGGCACTGGTTCAATGGGTGCCGGTCGTCAATGGCACGGAAGGGTCCGCCTTTGTACAGAACGATCCCTTATCCTCGTTCAGCCCCTGGGTATTGCTTACCCTTTTCCTGCTGTCGGGTACCCTGCTTCTCCTCCTCCGGTTTTTCATCCAATGGCGCTCATTCAAAAACCTGCTGAGAAAAGCCGAACTCATAAAAGACGGGAAAATGAAGATCTATAAGGTGGAAGAAAACATCATTCCCTTCTCATTTGGCCGTTCAATTTTCATCAATCCATCCCTGCACAGTGAAGATGAGATCCGCGAGATCATCCTCCACGAATTCGTTCACGCCCGGCAGCGACATACGTTTGACATTATCTGGGGAGAACTGATCTGCCTGGTCAACTGGTTCAACCCCTTTGCCTGGATGATCCGCAGGGCCATCCGGCAAAACCTTGAATTCATTGCCGACCAGAAAGTACTGGAGCAGGGCGTGGACCGCAAACAATATCAATACCTGTTGCTGAAAGTGATCGGCAACGAACAATTTAGTATAGCATCCAAGTTCAATTTCTCTTCACTAAAAAAACGTATTGCCATGATGAACAAAATGAAAAGCGCAGGAGTTCACGTTCTGAAATTCCTGTTTATCCTTCCCCTGCTGGCCGTGTTGCTGCTGGCGTTTCGCAACAGGACCCTTCCCGAGCCATCCCGGGCAAGCCAGGGAAGTATAACGATCCTTCCAACGCCGTTCTGTGACACGGTGAAACTTCCCACCGCTCCCCTGCCACCGCTGGAGCCGTTACCTCCCGTATCATCCTCCGTGCTGAGCACCCCGCTTCCTCCTCAGGCGCCGCTCCCTCCTTTCGCGGTCCGGCCCCTCGAGTGCGACCCTGCAAAAAAGGGAACTCCTGTCGCGGTGGGAACCAACCTCATCACCGGAAATTCAAAGGTGAAGGAGTTCGAGATCACGAAAGACAAGGCCACGATGCATATGAAAGATGGCAGTACGGAGATCTATGATCTGAACAATAGCGCGGAAAAAAAGAAGTTCGAGGAAAAATACGGTAAGATCTATCAAACTGGTGGCACTGCTCCTGTGGCCTTTGCCAGCGGGACGAACGGCGTTACCGCGGTTTCAACGCCCCCAGGCCAGGCAACGGGTGTTGGAGTGATCGACAACCGGGGTAACATCATCACCGGCGCGGAAGACATCATCATCACCATTAAAAACACGACCACTCGCGAGGAGCTTGACAGGCTTATCGAAGAAGTGAAAGCAAAGGGGCTGCAGTTGAAATTCGATAACGTTGATTTCAATGATGGGAAGATCGTTTCCATCAGCGGTACAATGAAAAAAGGGGGAAGCACCAGCAACTTCTCCTTAACGGATTTTAAACAGTTCACGCTTGCGGCCACAGAGGTAGATGGAAAGATCTGGTTGAAAGTGTCTACGGATGATAGGAGAGTGATTTAATA
>CAMLEM010000131.1 GCA_946479005.1 uncultured Chitinophagaceae bacterium
AATGACCTCGACGGTAACCTATGAAGGAGGACTTCGCACCACCTGCACCCATCTGAAAAGCGGGAATGCTTTCGAAACCGACGCGCCCCCGGACAACCACGGAAAAGGCGAGCGCTTCTCTCCCACCGACCTGATGGCCACCAGCCTGGCCACCTGTATGCTCACGGTGATGGGCATCAAGGCCCGCACGATGGGTTTCGATCTCGAGGCCGTAGAGGTGGAGGTGCTGAAAATAATGAAGGACAATCCCCGTCGCATCGGGGGGATCGAACTCACCTATCACATCCCGGAATCCCTGTCCGGGCTCGACGAAAAAACCAAGGCCATTCTCAGGAACACCGGAAATACCTGCCCGGTTCAGTTAAGTCTTCACCCCGATATTGAAGTGAAGGTTGACTGGGGCGCCTGGAAGGAAATTTCAACGCTGGTATAGAATAGCATTACCAATACTGCATTCCAGGCATCTTCTTTCTTCGCAATACCGGCTTCGCAGCTCCAGGAGAGCCTGCGACTCCGCGGCGTTCCTGCATTCAATTCCCAGCTTACGAAAATTAAGAATGATGTTATTCGCCTCCGCTGCAGTCTTGGAAAGCCATTCAAATGCTTTTTGCCTGTATGTTTCCCTCCTGTGAAATTGCCCGTACGCGAACAGGGTGGGCACGATGCCGTTGATCAGGATGCTGGCGAACATAGAATCTCCGATTCGTTTATCCATACGGGGGGCCTGTTTATCCGGCAGGTAATGGTATTGCCAATAATCGTTGACCGAAACATCGAATGCAGCCCTGAGTTTCTTCAGGTCGGTTTCCTCTATCACCAGGTCGAGGTGGTGGCCGTTGTTGTGTACGAGCATCGCCAGCTGGGCGAGGCGGATCGTGGGAAAGTTAGCCGGTCGCATCCTTAAGAAATGAATGGGAGCGACAGGTGCCGGGAGGGAATATTTCTTCCGCAGGAACCGGAATTCCCTTTGCAGCATTTTTGGATAATCATCCACGAACTCCCTGTTTAAAAGACCTGCCTGGCCCAGGAGGAGTGATTCCAGCTGATGGATCTGTTTGCCGTGCCGAGATAAGACATTCACAGGCAGGCTACGCGCGATTGCCTCGAATGACTCTGCATTCACAGGATGACCAAAATTCCTGGCGAGCTGCCACCAATACACTTCCTGCCAATTGGATTCTTGTTCATAACCTTTCAACACTCCCATCGCCTTCCGCTCGCTTCGCTCTGCGAGAAGCCGGTCTTTCCAATTATCCGTCACAAGGGGATCGGCCTGCCGGATCAGTTTTTCGCAGGGTATGAAGCTGGTGGCACGCAGCAATTCATCATAACGGTCCAGCAGGAATTTCGGCACCCGGTCCTTCAGCTCCAGTAAAGGCAGGTGGTGGCCGGTGGCATCATTCTCCCACACAACGTGAAGAATGACATTGTTGAAATTTGGATCACTGCCGTGTTCGTGAGCCTCCCATCCCGAAGTGAGAATATGTAGCTCCACAGAGCCAGCCCAGGTCTCCCTCCCGATCTTTAGTCGCGCCTCCAGGAAATCAGGTCCCTGGTTGCAATTCAGCGTGCCCGGTGAAAGGATGGTGATCTCCTCACCGCTCACCGTGCAAAGATCACCGCGGTTGAAGTATTGCATCTGCCAGATGTATTGAAGAAGTTTTTCCGTCATCAGTCATTTCCACCGTGCTAAGCTATTCCAGGGAGAATCTGAACCAATGGGTTTTTCCTCTTGTAAGAAAGAGAATTTAACGGTCTCCCGCTGGTGTAAACACTGCTTTGAAGTTCTTAAAGTATCTTGCCCAAAATTTTAAAATGAGATTGATCGCGGCATTCCTGAAACTCGTCCGGCTGCCCAATCTCATTTTCATTCTCCTGGCGCAGGTGTTGTTCCAGTATGCCATTTACCGGCCGTTGTACGGAGAGTTGGTACCGCCAGTCGATACGCTGCGATTCTTTCTCCTTGTGCTGGCATCGCTTTGCATTGCAGCGGCAGGCTACATCATCAATGATTACTTCGACATAAATATTGACGAGATCAATAAACCCCGAAAAATGGTCGTGGATCGCGTGATCCACCGGCGCTGGGCCATTGCCTGGCACGCGATGCTGAGCTTTGCCGGTATCGTTCTTACCGTGCTTGCCCTCCCGGTCTGGAGCAAATGGTACCTGGTCCTGGCAAACATTGTTTGTGTGTGGCTGCTTTGGTTTTATTCCACGAGCTTTAAAAAACAGTTGTTGATTGGAAACATCGTGATCTCGGTTCTTACTTCCTGGACCATCCTCATTGTATTCTTTTCGAAGTTTACTTTGGCAGACGCTTTTGGCGGTGCTTACGATATGGATCAAAAGCTTTTCCGCCTGGCGTTGCTTTATGCCGGCTTCGCCTTCATTATTTCGCTGATCCGCGAAGCGATCAAGGATATGGAAGATCTCCCCGGTGATGAAAAATTCGGTTGTCGTACGATGCCCATCGCCTGGGGGGTTAACGCCACCAAGGTTTACACGGCCGTCTGGCTGGTCGTGCTGGTCGCTGCTCTCGTGATCGTACAGGTCTATGTATTGCAGTTCAGGTGGTGGCTGCCTGTTGCCTATGCCATTCCAATGGTTATCTTCCCGCTCTTCCTGATCCTGTTCAGGCTTAGGAAAGCGAAAACGCCGGCAGATTTCCATTCGCTCAGCAACATCACCAAGTTCGTGATGCTGACGGGCATTCTTTCGATGATATTTTTTTATTTCTATTTATGAACAAGATCATCCTCGCTTCCCAATCACCGAGAAGAAAACAATTGCTGGAATGGGCGGAGATACCCTTTGAAGTAGTGGCTTCCGAAGCAGACGAACGGTTTCCCCCGGGGATGAGGCCGGAGGAAGTGGCCGTTTATATCGCGAGGAACAAAGCACTTGCCGTAAAAGAAAGCGTGGAACCAGGTAGTATCATCCTCGCAGCAGATACCATCGTAGTGCTGGGCGACCATATCATCGGCAAACCGGTTCATACGGAAGATGCTGTGAGTATGCTGCTGGCCCTGTCGGGAGAAATTCACAAAGTGATCACGGGCGTTGTCATTTTGCAGGGCGACCAGGAGATCGCATTCTTCGATGAGACGGAAGTGGAGTTTTATGAACTCAGCCTTGCGGATATAGAATTCTACACCAAAAAATACAAGCCCTTTGACAAAGCAGGAGCCTACGCGATCCAGGAATGGATCGGTGTGGTGGGCATCAAAAGCATTAAGGGTGATTTTTACAATGTAATGGGATTGCCGGTGAGCCGCGTAATAAGGGCACTCAGGCAATTCCCGTGATCACCGGGAACTGATCGAGGGATCGAATGTCCAATGCCCGTTTATCTTCAGCACTTTTTCGATCACATCCCGCGCACAGGCATCTCCTCCTTTGAACGGTGAAATGTATTTCACGGCCATTCTCAGTTCAGGCGCTGCATCAGCTGGACAGCAGCTCAATCCCACCACATCCATTACCGGGAGATCGGGCAGGTCATCGCCCATAAAAAGGACTTCCTTCTCATCCAGTGAATTTTGCCGGATATATTCCTGCACGAAAGCTCTCTTGTCTCCGATAGACATATGCACGTCGGTGATGCCGAGCTTCTCCAACCGGTTTTTGACGGGAGGAGAGAATCCGCCAGAAACGACAAGCACCCGATACCCTTTCTGTTGAGCCATTTGAAGGCCAAAGCCATCTCGAATGCTCATCTTCCTTGCCTGCAGTCCATTATCGAGTACCAGTACCGTTCCATCGGTCAGTACACCGTCCACATCAAAGATGAAGGTGGAGACCCTTGCAAATTCACGGAGCAGGTTCATTTCTGGTTGTCCCTCCATTCGTACACCCAGGCGCTCTGGATCATTTCCAGGTGGCCTTCCGTACTTTCTTCTCTTTTTCCGGTGAAACCGGGTATTTGCAACACCCATTCCAGGAGGTCGGTGAACCGGATGCGGTAGATCCTCCCTTCATTGAATTCATCGCCGAATCGCTCGTATAATTTCAAGGCGATATCCTCGTGGTCATTCCATCCTATGGGTGGTTCAAACATTGTGTCCATTTTGTATTGATTGTCTTGCTTATTCTCCAAGGAACTGGGTTTGGTCGGGTATCAGGGCAATGACCTCTCCTTCGCCTTCCAGTAATAAGGACTGGCATCCCAGTCTTGAATTCAACCTCGGGTTTACCGCCCGGTCAATAAAATCCTCTTCCTTGTCCGAGATTTCGTCAATGTGTTCCATCCCCTGTTCTACATATAAATGGCAGGTGGTGCAGGCGCATACACCTCCACAGTTGTGGTGGAGCTCGATATCATTCATCAGCGCGATCTCGAGGAGCGTCAAACCGGGCTCTACATTATTGAATACCACGGGTTCCAGGCCTTTCTGTTCAAAATTGAATTTAACTGTGTACATCTTCCTTGTTCTAAAAAGAAATGCAAATTTAAGGGAGGAAGCTGAAGCGGGAGTTACAGAATCGGTAAATAACCGGGTTAATGTTGTATGCTGCGCGTGAAAGCGAGGTAGATCTCTTTCAGTTTCGGATGCGCATCCAGTAAGGCCAGGTGTTTTTCGATGGTTTCGCTGTCATTTCGGATGGCCGGCCCGGTTTGACTGAGTTTTGGAGAAACTTCTCTGACCCTTTTTGCCGTTTCCTCGATCAATGGAATAAGCTGCCTGAAGTCCACCGATTCCTTATTGCAATAATCCTCCGCAAGTGCGTAAAGGTGATTTGTAAAATTGCTAACGATAACGGCTGCGACGTGGAGTTTAAGCCGTTCCTCCCCTCCTGCCATATTTAACTCTCCGGGGGAAATGGATCCGGCCAGTTCCGCGAGTGTTTTTTTCGCTTTCTCATCATTGGCCTCAAAATACAGGGGTATTTCCGGGAGATGGCTCATTTCTTTTCTCAGGCTCTGGAGCGGGTAGATCACGCCCACGTGTTTGGAAACCCCGCTCAGCACGTCTTTCGAAACCGCTGCTGCCGTATGTGCCACCACTTTTCCCGGGAACCGCAGGTCGGCCACCACTTCTTCGATCGCATCATCAGGCACAGCCACAATGTAGAGATCTGCATTTTGCGTGATCAGGCTTTTATAGTTCGTCGATTCGGTGTCCCATTCATAAGCGAGTTCACTGGCGGCGCTCGCGTTCCGTCCGAATATCTGAACAATGTGATGACCTGCCTCCCTGATCTTCCTCCCCAGCACAGCAGCAACATTTCCCGTTCCAATGAGTACAATATCCATTTTCTAAATTTGTAAGATTATATGAAATTACATTAAAACGATTATGAAGTACCTCGCGATCGGCGATTCTTATACCATTGGCGAACAGGTGGCCGCGGAAGAGAATTTTCCCAACCAGGTTTTCCGGATGCTCCGGGATAAAGGTTACGGTATCGCTCAGCCGCGTATCATTGCCACCACCGGCTGGACCACCGATGAACTGGAGGAAGGGATCCGCGCAGCCGGAATCGCCGGGAAGATCGAAACAGACCAGGACCTGGTGACCCTGCTGATCGGGGTGAACAACCAATACCGGGGCCGTGATGTTGAGGAATACCGTAAGGAGTTTGAAGATCTTTTGCTGCAGGCTGTTCGTTTTGCCGGCAATAACAAAGAACGGGTGATCGTGTTGTCCATTCCTGACTGGGGTGTTACACCATTTGCAGGAGGAAGGGACAGGGAACAGATCGCCCGTGAGATCGAT
>CAMLEM010000132.1 GCA_946479005.1 uncultured Chitinophagaceae bacterium
CTGAGCGATCTTATCCGCACCGTGCTTGGTCCTGGCGAACACCAGGGCGGTTTCGATCGCGCTGTCGGAAAGAATATGATTCAGGAGCGCCCGCTTATTATGTTTTTCTACATAATAAAGATTTTGTTGCACCAGTTCACAGGTCGAGGAGACCGGTGTCACTTCCACCTGCTCGGGGTTGTCAAGAATGGATGAAGAAAGGCGCTGGATCTCCGGTGGCATCGTGGCCGAAAAGAAAAGCGTTTGTCTTTTTTGCGGGAGCTTCGCTACTATCTTCTTCACGTCATTGATGAAGCCCATATCCAGCATCCTGTCGGCCTCATCCAATATGAAATACCGGATGTCGGCAAGGCTGATCAGTCTCTGCTGCATCAGGTCGAGCAACCGGCCCGGCGTGGCGATGAGGATGTCAACACCCTGCCGAAGCGCATTCACCTGCTCGCGCTGGGAAACGCCTCCGAATATTGAAACGCTTCGCAGGGGAAGGTAACGACCATAGGTTTGAAAACTCTCCGTGACCTGGATGGCCAGCTCTCGCGTGGGAGTCAGCACCAGTGCTTTCACTTTTTTATGGGTACGATCTTCAGGTTTGAATTCTTCAAACAACAACTGAAGGATGGGCAATGCGAAAGCGGCTGTTTTCCCGGTGCCGGTTTGGGCACAACTCAGGAGGTCGCGGCGTTTCAGGATCACGGGAACGGATCTTTCCTGTACGGGGGTCGGTTCTGTATAACCTTCCTTGCGGAGGGCTTCCAGTAAAGGCTCAATAAGCCCTAATTCTTTAAATAACACTTGTATAAATTAAGTTTAAAAAATCGGTAAGGCTATCACCTGGGAAGCGATACTTTACCCGCCTTACGTTACACTGTCACAGCTTTTGAAAAGAATGATGACGATCCAAACTCAGTGGAGAAAACGTATAAGACTGTAAAGATACGTCAAATATCCGGGATGTCAAAAGGTTGCCGGGATTTAACGTTTACTCAACGCCCGCAATAAATACCATCTTTAGGGTAGGAGAACCTTTCCTGAATTAATTATCTTGGCTTTATAAAAACCACCGTTTTGAAAAAGCTGACCATCCTTATCATCTTATTCCTTGGTTTGACGGGCGGGCAGTCGGGTGCCCAAACAACCACTGAACCCTTGCTGAGCCCGCCGTTCTATGTTGCTTCTGAAAGCACATTAATGTATGAATTATGCGATATCCGCATACCTGTGAAGATCCTGCAGTATGGCGACCGTACCGACCTCCTTTGCATCAACGTGCACGACAATGAAACCACTTCGGTAAATGCTGCTAAGGAGGTGCTGCAGTACACGGGCGGCACCCTGGTAAAGATCGAGAACCGTAAACAGAGGCTGATACGCTTTCGCTTCCGAGGGCAATCCTATGCATTTGACCCCAACAGGATGTTCTCCCGGGAAGGGATCTCCCAGACCCTGCTGGAAAACTGCGGGAGGAAACGGGAGGAAGTGATCGACGAGATCGAAAAATTTGCCGGTTTCATTCTTTCACGGATCACCGACTCCACCAAATGTATCGTGGCCCTGCATAATAATACCGATGAAGCATTTTCCGTGCGGTCATACATACAGGCGGGTAACAGGGAAAAAGATGCCAGGGAAGTGAAGCAGCATCCTGAACAGGATGTGGATGATATCGTGCTGACCACAGACTCCACTCTATTCAGTGTAATGTCGCAGCAGGGCTATAATTCGATCTTACAGGATAACGAGAACGCGAAACGCGATGGTTCACTTAGCATCTGGAGTGGGGAGAATGGGAGACGATATATCAACATCGAGACACAGCACGGGAAACTCGAACAGTATATCGAGATGTTGGGAAAATTACTCGAATGGCTGCATAAAGAGGATACGGATGCCATATAGCACTGACATTAATGCGGGGAGGGTCGTAATTTCGCCGGATCGTTATGATGTTAGAAAAACAAACCAACCGCTGGGTAACGATCGCCCTTTTTAATTTATTCCTTCTCGCCCTGGCCGGTGCACTCCTCCGCACGAAGTTCCTCTTTTATATGCCCTATATCGATTACCGGAATCTCCTGAGCGGGCATTCTCATTTCGCGTTCGGGGCCTGGGTCACCCTGGTCCTGGTGCTCCTGATGATCCGGAACTTTCTTCCGCCGGATCTCCAGCGAAAACCGGTTTACCAGGGCATTTTATGGAGCATACAGATCACTTCACTCGGGATGTATTTCACCTTTCCCTTCCAGGGATATGCGCTGTTCTCCATTATTTTTTCCACATCGTACATTCTAACCACCTATTTCTTCACGGGCATTTTCCTGGCGGACCTCAGGAGATCAGGTGTGGAAAAGCATATTAAGATCCTTGCCATTGCAGGACTGGTCTGCCTGGTGATCTCGTCTTTCGGCCCTTTTCGCCTGGCTTATATGATGGCCAAAAACACCGGCACCATCTTCCAGCAAAAGGATGCCGTTTACACTTTCTTACATTTCCAGTATAATGGCTTTTTCAGTTTCGCGATACTGGCCCTTTTCTTCCGGGATAAATTCGGTGGTGCCGGGGAAAGAGTGAAAAAATGGGTAAAGCAGTTTGCCATCATTCTTTGTTTGGCGATCATCCCCTCCCTGTTTTTGTCACTGCTCTGGCACGGGGAGAACCAGTCCCTCATCCGCCCCCTGGCTTATGCCGGTTGCGGACTGGTACTTTTATCGGTAATGGCATTTATCCGGCTGATCCCGTCGCTGCACCGGAATGCACGTTCTGAAAGCACGATCGCCACAGTATTCCTCGCATTCACCATTTTTTCGTTTTTCATAAAAATGCTCCTGCAAACTGGTTCTATTTTTCGCGCGCTGGTAAATGCAGTGTTCGGGTTGCGGCCCATTATCATCGGTTACCTACCCCAGGTTTTCCTGGGAATGGTTACGTTTTACATCCTTTCCAAATTCATTGAAATGGGTAAGCTGCCCACCCGTGATCCATTCACGCGGTTCGCGCTGTTATTCTTTGCCACAATGATCGTACTTCACCAGGTGATCCTGCTGGTAAATGGACTACAGTTGCTTGCAGGATCGGGAGATCCTATCTATGGGTGGCTGGTGTGGGGTGCCGCCTTAGGACTGATGACCGGGGCTTTGCTGCTTTATTTTTCCCGGTTGTTCCGGCCTGGCGCCGAGATCCAGAATTGATCCTTCCAGTCATCGTCAGCCGCGCAGGTGTGACCTGTGAATTTCTCTTCTACGGGTGCCAGTACTTCGGCCGGTAATAGCTGGATCTCGTTGAACAGTTCTCTCTCTTCAAAGCGGATATGTTCTTCCAGTGACCCTGCGAAATCGGTTAGCCATTCGGTTCGTGCTTCCGTTTTGAGCTTATCCATAAGCCCTCTCAGATTGAAATGATCTGATTCCGCTTTAAGCCTTCCCGGGTTCTCCTTATCCAGCAGGGGGAACAGCCATTTTTCTTCATCGAGAAAATGAGGTTCCAGGTCATTGGCAAAAGCGAAGGCAACGTAATCCACGATCCGGGAAGGTTCGATATTCTTTTTCAGTCCCTCACGGATCTTCCATACCAGCAACAGGCCGTTATGATGATCCCGGGAAAAGGAAACCAGTGCTTCGTGACGTTTGATAGGGGGCATATTTCAAAATTACAAAGAATGGCGCAGTTCAGGTGGGAGGGCCAGGGTGAGTAGAATCATTTTTCCCGATGATATGTCTTACCCTTAAGGGGGAGAATCTTTTCTATCTTGCTATTCTAAATCCATTATGTTATGATGCGCTTATTGATATTAGTGACGGTGATCGCGATCGCGCTTTCCGCCTGCGAAACATCTTCACATATAACGAGTTCCTGGAAAGCTGAGAATGCACAGCCCGTACCGTACAAAAAAGTGGTGGTAATGGGCCTGATCCGCGATACCGACCGTTCGCTTCGGGAGAAAATGGAGCAGCATATTGTGGATGACCTGAGATCAATGGGGTACAATGCGGTTTGCTCCTGCCAGGAGTATGACCCACGTTCATTTGAAGGATTGACGGAAGAACAGGCGATCGCAAAACTGAAAAATGCCGGCGTTGATGCGGTAGTTACCGTGGTGCTTCTCGACAAAAGAAAGGAAAGGAATTTTGTCCAGGGCCGCACTTCAAACAGTCCTTCAGATGGATATGGGAGCCAGTTCTGGGAATATTATGTTTCCACGAGGGAAAAGATCTTCCGCGAAGGATATTACGTTGTGAACACCAAATATTTCTGGGAAACCGGTTTCTACGACCTTGCCAGGGATCAGCACCTCTATTCCGCCCGGAGCCAGTCATTCGATCCCTCGAGCGCTGAAAACCTGGCCCACGAATATGGAGCAATGATCGTGAAGGATATGAAGAAAAAGAACATCGTAGCGGCAGAGACCGCTTCCGGGGTCAAGGGGTTTTGATAATTGGAGTGTAATGAGGATCCCGGCAGGGCTCAGTTTCTCCTGCACTAAAACTGGTCGCTTTTTCTCCGAAACAGTTTGTCGATCAGGGCATTGATCTTTTGTGCGGTATTCTCGGAGATCCTTTCCGTGGCGCTGGAAAGAACTGTCTTTAACGGATCTTCCCCGAACAATGAATGAAAGAATCCGGACCAGGAATGGTCCTTCTTTTCTTTTTTTGAGAAGAAAGAATTCCTGAACATCGATCCGTTATTATTCTGAAGGCGATACATATTACTCTTCAGCTTCTCCTCCTTATTCCGGATCTCCAGTTCCAGGCGGTAGATCTCTTTTTCCAGGGTATCCAGGTTATGTATGGTTTCTTTTTTCATCCGGGTTGATTAATGCGTGTCTTTCTTCTCCCCTGATGCGGTCCTCCTAATGATATTCCTGATGATGGGATCGACAAACAGGGTCTTTTTGAAAAGGAAGAGGAGAGTGGCTACAAACAGGATGACGGCTGTAACAAGTCCAAAACCCTTTACATAGCTCCCTGTAAGTTCGCTCAGCCAGAATCCGGATGTGATACCCAGGAATAAAAGGAAGAAGAATACCAGTACCACGGTGATCAGTACCCTGACCAGGTAGGCTGCAGAGCGTGAAAAGGTTCGCAAACCTTTCAGTTTATACAGGCGGGCACGATCATCCACCCATTCCCTGGCAAGCCGGGCAGATTCGCTGAAAAAAGTACCGAACGTATCTTTCTCACTCATCGGTGAAAAGTTTGTACTAAAATAGCGCGGTAAGGTCGGCGAGTGCTTGATGACGGTCAGCCACGGCGTTGATTTTCTGCCATTCAGCCAGCCTTTTTCTTAAAGATCCCTTTATAGACCTCGAACCAGAATACGCCGCCAAAGCCTGCAATAAGGCAAAGAAGAAGGTGAGGGACCCGGAGTGGCGTTAAGTTAAATATCTCACTGATGGTGGGGATGCTATGGATCAGGAGAATGAAGACCACTGAGGCTATGATCACAAAGCCTGACAAATTATTCCTGTAGTGCCTGGTTTCCCAGATCGTATGCGAATAAGAACGGGTGGCGAACGTAAGGAAGAAATTGGCAAAGATCAGGGTGGTGAAAACGATGCTTCGTGTTTGCTCGATGCTGTGACCCCTGTTCATAAAACTAAAATAAAGGATCAGTACCACCGCTGTGATCGTTAGGCCCAGGAGGATGCTTATCAGGAGCTCTTTCCCGGTAAATAGTCTTTTTCTCCTGTTGCGGGGGGCTTGTTCCATAATATCGGATTCGACAG
>CAMLEM010000133.1 GCA_946479005.1 uncultured Chitinophagaceae bacterium
GGAAGCCCATTGTTATTATCATTGTGGCTGCCCTGCTTGTGACCTTTTTAGTGGCGATGGTCACACCAAAGCAGTATCTCGCCACAGCCACTGCAGCACCGGCAAGTGCCTATTCATCCGACAGATCCAAACTGTTTAATGAGAACCTGGAGATCCTTTATTCCGCGCTGGGAACAGCAGATGATCTCGACCTGGTGGTCGGTACAGGCAAACTGGATACTGTCTATCTCGCAGTGGTGGATGACCTGAAACTGGAAAATGAGTTTAAAGTATCCGAAAAAGGAGAGGCGGCCAGGCTGAAGATCGCTACGATGATCCGGAAAAATTCCAGCGTGCAGAAAAGCGGCTATGGTGAACTCAGGATCCGGGCCTGGGATAAGGAAAAAGAAAGAGCAGCCCGCATCGCGAATTCCATCCTCGATAAATTGCGTTCCATACACCAGTCATTACAGACCCAGTCAAATAAAAACACGCTCGAAGCCCTGCTTGCGGAAAAACAAAGACTAAATGCACTTCCGGGCGATAGTGCTGTCATTAATTATGATAAACTCATTGCCCAGTACCAGTTCCTCGTTAATAATAAGCCGCCCGTGCTTCTTACCATTGAAGAAGCAAGAACACCGCAGTGGCACGATAAGCCGAAGTTGATCCGATGCCTGCTGCTGGCTTTTGGATTATCCGCGGCATTCGCTTTGATGCTGGCGGTCTATCTTGAAAAACGTCAACTGCAAAAGGATTGAAAACCCTGGCGACCGGTAACCTGGTGGCAGGAATTGGATCTCTATTCCTGCTTTCCCTGGCAGGAGCTTTTTATTTTGAGCTTTACTGGATACTTGCTTTTCCTTTTGCATTCCTGTTTTTCCTGCTGGGGTGGAAGGAACCGGGATGGGTATTTTACCTGTTGATCTTTTCGCTTCCCTTTTCAACTGAGGTATTTTTTGAGAATGGATTTTCAACGGATATGCCGGGTGAGGGATTGATGTGGCTGGGAAGTTTTGTTTTTTTGGCGCTGATATTATTTCGTCAAAGGACTAATGATGTCATTGATAAGAATGCTCAATATTCAATGCTCAATGTTCAATTTTCAGGTTCAACGTTTAAACCCGGGACCAAAAACCTTTTAGTACTTGTGCTGGTATGGATGAGTTGGATATTTATAACTGCGAGCATATCACCCGATCCTTTTGTATCATTTAAATACTTTTTGGCTAAATGCTGGTATATCGCAGCTTTCGTGCTGCCGTTCATTGTATGGAAGGATGAAGGGTTTGTGACCAGGACGATCGTAATGCTTCTTACAGCGATTCTCATTGCTACGGGTTTTGTTTTATGGAAGCATAGCGGAACAGGTTTCAGCTTCGCTACGGTGAATGAAGCGGTGCGACCTTTCTTCCGGAACCACGTGAACTATTCGGCGATGCTGGTATGCACCCTGCCGATGATCTATTTCCTGGCGGGAGAAAGTTCAGCAGGGCTGCGAAGATTTCTCTTAATGATGGGTGTAGGGGTTCTCATTGCCCTGTATTTTGCCTACGCGCGGGGGGCCTGGCTGGCGCTGCTGGCAGGAGGAATGGCTTACCTGCTGATTCGCGCGCGTTTAATGGTTATTGCTTTTGTTTCAGCGATCCTGCTGGTTGCGGGAAGTATTATTTGGTTGAAGAAGGAGGACCGGTTTCTCCGGTTCGCCCCGAAGTTTCAAACCACTGTCTTCCACGAAAATTTCCGTGAGCACCTGGTGGCCACTTACAAATTGAAAGATATCTCCACGGCGGAAAGAATTCATCGCTGGGTGGCAGGGGTGAATATGGTGGCGGAGCATCCCATTGGTGGGATCGGCCCGAACCGTTTTTACGAGGAGTATAAACCTTACACATTGCCGGCATTCAAAACCTGGGTGAGTGATAACCCCGAGAGGTCGGGAGTTCATAATTACTTTTTGCTTCTGGCGATAGAGCAGGGCATTCCGGGATTGATCATTTTTCTTTTACTGACAGGGGCGATGCTTTATTATAGCCAGAGAATCTTCCACCGGGCAATGAACCCGGTAAGCAGGCGATTGGGAATGATGGTAGGAGCGATGATGACGATGATTCTTACTTTGAATTTTCTGAGTGATTTGGTGGAGACCGATAAGATCGGGAGTTTGTTTTTTATTTGTTTGGGGATTTTGATAAGGATCCGGTGACTTCGACTCCGCTCAGTCACCGGGTCCTTCGTGGGGTTATTAATTTCTAATTAGGTAAATCCAACTGTACCGATGAATAATATTGATGCTCTGAAGAATTTTTCTTTAGAACTGCCGGTGACTGAGCGGAGTCGAAGTCACCGGAGTCGAAGTCACCGGCGATTAAATCCTTGCACGAACATGCAACGCATCCCTCAAACCGTTCCCCAATAAATTAAACGCCAGCACCAGCAGCATAATCGCAAATCCCGGCGCGAGCGCCAGCATCGGGTTCTGGGTAATAATGAAATTATAGTTCTCCTTCATCATCAAACCCCAGCTCGGCTGCGGGGGCTGCACCCCTATGCCTAAAAAACTAAGTCCGGCTTCTATCACGATCGCCGAGGCGAAATTGCTTGCCGCGATCACCATTACCGGCCCCATGATGTTGGGCCAGATATGCCTTACGATGGTTCGGAAATTGGAATAACCCAGGGCCCGGGTGGCTTCCACGTATTCAAGTTCTCTTACGCCGAGTACCTGGCCTCTCACCAGCCTCGCCACACTCACCCACATCGTCAGTCCCACGGCAATGAAGATCTGCCAAAAGCCTTTTCCAAGAGCCAGGGTGATCGCGAACACCAGCAGGAGGGTGGGTATACTCCAGATCACATTGATGAACCACATAATGATATTGTCTGTCCTCCCCCTGAAATAGCCGGCCAGGGATCCCAGGATCAGCCCAATGCTCAATGAGATGATGACGGTGACGAGCCCAACGCTTAAACTCACGCGGGTTCCCAGCACCAGGCGACTGAGGATATCCCTTCCATATTTATCGGTGCCCAGCAGGAACTTATTTTTTACAATAGGATCTTCCGAAAGTTGGGAACGATGATAAGCCACTCTTTCCGCGACTCCTTCATCGATGTATTTATTAATGATGATGCTGTCGCCGCGGTTCTCAAATCCGGAGAGAGCCACATAATAATAAGCATCTTCCTTTCCGTTTGCCAGCCGTTGAAAAAAGCCGGGCTGTGCTACCGCAGTTTCTTTTTTCACTCTTAAGAATGTAAAACTGCTTCCGGGTTTGGCGCCCCCGATCTCCAGGATGATGCGATTGGCGAAGGGAGATGGATCGGGTGCGATGAAATAAGCGAATATGGCCGTGATCACAGCGAGCACGATGATGATCATTCCCGCCACCGCTCCTTTGTTCTTTTTCAACCGGCGCCAGGCTGCCGAGGCAAAGGATCTTTCGCTCATAGGCAGGGAAGATAATTATTTTAGCTTTCTTCCCTTCCATTGGGGGGAGAACAACTGACTAAGCAATCCCACGCCAATGGTATAGACGATATGAACGGGTTGCACCAGGAAGAATTTGGGAATGGTGCTTTGCTCGTTGAAAAATCTTGCTACCGATGCATAAAAGGGAAGTTCTGCCAGGGTTTTGAAGATCCAGGCACCCAATAACATCAGCCAGTATGTATAGTGGAAAAAACCGGCGATCAGCAGCACCGGGAAAGCCAGGTTCACCAGCAGCACAAGCAACAGCACCGGCAGGATTCGTTTATCATCGTAGTGCAGTGACTTCCCCGCCCAGCGCATTCTCTGCTCTACGAACGATTTGAAGTCCGGGAGCGCTGGCGTACGCACGATCACATCCTTTGAAAGAAGATATTTCACTTTGGAAGGAAAGGCTTTCGAGATCTTGAATAAGAGAAGCATATCATCTCCCGAAGCGATCTTGTCGATTCCGGAGAAACCATCCACCGCTTCAAAGGCGGTTCTTTGATACGCAAGATTGGCTCCATTGGCCATTATCATTGAGCCGTTCTGCATCGTGGCGCCGGTAATGCCCTGTAGTACGATGAAATCCATCTTTTGAAATTCTTCGATAAAAGAACCTTTTGATTCTAATAATACGGGTGCTGCAAATGCTACAGTGTCTTGCGTCTCATAAAAAGCGGCAATGGTTTCCAGCCAGCGGGGAGGAGGGAGGCAATCGGCATCGGTGGTAACAATCAGGTCTCCTTTGGCGGCAGCTATCCCTGTGCTGATCGCCTGTTTTTTATGGGCTGAAGAGGTTTGAGGATTGGTAAGCAGTCGAACGGTCGGAAAGTTTTTAATCATATCGGCAGTGCCATCTATAGATCCATCATCAATTACGATCACTTCGAATCGTTCTGTGGGATAGGTTTGTTGCCGGATGGCTTCTAACAGGTTCCCGATGTTTTTTTCTTCATTGCGGGCAGGGATGATGATGCTGATGTTCGCTTTGCCTTTTTGCGTGGGGGAGAATAAGGAAAGCTTGTTCCAGGATCGCCAGTACCAGAGCATAAGGAGTGCATAGAGGAAGAGGAGGGGGATGATAATGTAAAGGAGGAACATCTGGGCGAAATTAGGATAACAGCCGTTTCCTGCAGATCTCGCAAATTTTCCCACAGATCTCACAGATCTGGTTCCCGGATTTCGAAAGAGATTTACAGGGTTCGAATACGAGGCTTAAATCTGTGATCTGTGTGTATTAAATCTGTGATATCTGTGGGAAACGGCTGTTGGCTGTTCTATTCCAACGCTGCAAGTATATCCTCCACGTGCTTCTCGTGCAGCACCTGGTGCCCCGATTCGATCACGGTGACGGTACAGAACTTTTCTATACCCTCCTGGAATCTTTTTCCCACCGAAGAAAGAATGATACGGTCGTGCTTTCCGTAAACAATCCGTACCGGCGTTCTAAACTCGATCACTTTTTTCTTAATAAGCCCCAGGTCGGGACTCACTTTTCGTAACGACATCCACCGGTTAAACAACAGTTCCCTCATCTCCGCATCACCGATATAATATTTCACGAACTTGAACACACTCGCATTCACCAGGCCCACACCATTGCTCAGTTTCAGCAGCCCAAAGAACCAGCCCGGGTTTTTCATCGTGAAACGGAACAGGCTTTTTCCCAGCCAGGTCTGGGTGGCAAACCAGTACCAGAAATTCACTTTCAATCCATCCGGCGCCAGCAACACCAGCTTGTCAATATTTGCCGGGCGATTCTCATACAGGCTCAGTGCCACCCTGCCACCCAGGCTGAAGCCAAGCACCGTATATCTCATCCCGGGGCAGATCCTGTCGAGGATCTCGAGCAAGTCATCCGTGGTAAATTCCTTTTCCAACCAAAGGCTATCGCCGTGATAAGGAAGGTCAAGGGCATAAAAACTATAGCGGTCGCCCGCGTATTTCGCCAGGAAGTCGAAGGACCCCGACGACTCCCCGTACCCGTGAAGGCAAACCACAGCTTCCGGCCCCTTCCCAAACTGGCGCCAGCCAATGGCCGAACTTTTATGGAGAAGCTTGCGGGATTCCATCCCTGTTCTTTTTAAGAATTTTTAATTGCAGTGTTCAAAAATAGGGTTATTTTTGATTAGTTGCACAAACAACTATATGCCAAACAACCATTTTAATAAAGGCGAGCTTTACAGCTTCATAACGGGAAAAGC
>CAMLEM010000134.1 GCA_946479005.1 uncultured Chitinophagaceae bacterium
CAATGGCGATGATAGAAAAAAGGAGGAATGTGAATACGAATTTCCTCAGCCTGGCACGCTGTTTCGCTGATGGCATTCACCAAAGATAGAAAACCACGCACCCATTAATGGAACACGCTGCCCCCGTTTCTTTGTTTTAGCAAAATGAAAACAATCAGAATTCAATCCGTGCCCCCATCAATCCGTAGAACTTCTTCCTTCCAACTTCCCCATCCAGGTTTTGGGGGATTACGTATGAGGGGGCCGCGATCAGCTGCACCTTCCCTTTTACAAATATGACCGGTACGGACATTTCATAAGAGAGCACATCGAATGTCCTCACTGTTTCTGTTACCTGCTGCTGCACGCCGGGGAAAAAAAGAAAACCGCTTTCTTTATAGTAGGTCTTGCTGATCTGCCTGGTACCTGCATTTACATAAACGGAAGGATCGATCACCAGGACGGAAGGGCCTTTTAACCGGAATCGGAAAATGTGATCCAGCCCCGCCTGGGTTCCGTAGTCAACCTGTTCACCGATCTTCAGGTCCACCCCGCCGGTCACGTTCAGGAACCGGTTCAGCCAGGTTCCGCTACCCGCGAACTGCCAGCGCAAAGCCGATTGGATGAGCTGGCTGCTTTCTTTGTATAAGGGCTTCGCGGCATAGAAATTCCAGCTCGACCGGTTTTCTTTCCCAAACCGGTAGCCGGCCACCAGGACCGTACCCGCATATTCTCCGCCGCGGTTGTTCCCAAGTACGAAAACCGGGGAGGCCGAGAGGTAAATTTTTTTATTGAAAGAGATCTCGGCAACAGGGAAAAGCCCGCTGCTTTCCAGGCTATCGGTCCGGCCGTAATAATGCAGGTAACTATTATAGAAGATACCCATCTTAATCCTGGCTTTACCAGCTGGCAGGGAATCGGCCTGTTGCGCCGGGATATGTAATGACAACAACAGGAAACAGGAAACCGGGATTAGGGATTTTATGAACATACTTTTTTTTTAAAGGAGGGCTGTTCTTGCGAACAGCCCTTATGCTGAAGGATCACGGATCACTGTCCCCCGACAGTTGCACTGGTTTCACTTTTTACTTCAGCAGATGCTTTAAGGCCTGCAACAGATGTTGCGGCAGTTTCCGCATTTCCGCCGGTTTCGGAACTTACTGCTGTTTTCATCTTCACATTTCCTCCGGTTTCAGAACTTGCCGCCGTTTTCACCTTCACATTGCCGTTTGCGCCAATTCCCGCTTTACCGGCGACCTGTAAGGTTTTCTCCGAGGTCGCATTCACATTGTTGATAGTGGTTGATTTGATTTCATTCACCCTTGAAACCGTAGCGTTCACCGTTGCGTTTGCCGCACTTGTAACGCTTTGTGTGGCCCGTAGTACCGAAGATGAAGCCGCCGCCGCATTCACCGCAGCGTTGGTCGTAGATTGCAGGCCCAGGTTCAACTGCCCGAAAGCAGAACCTGTGATGAATGTCGCGACAGTTAGGGCAATGACTTTTCTAATCGTCTTCATAGATGATTTGTTTAAATGAATAAATAATTGGTGGGATGGCCCGATGGGTTCCTAAAAACCTGGTGATTGCCTGGTAGTTCTAACGGTAATCAATAGACCTTTTTGGAGGGCCGGGGTTTAATGCGTGTGGAAAACGATCTTAAACGTTAGGAAACAATGCGTAAACGTGCGTATTGAAGCATGATCTTCTTTTCGCCGTTATTCTCGAATTTGACGGTTGCCACGGGGTTGTGGGCGCTTCCTTCCACTTTCAATACCTCACCAAAACCAAATTTCTGATGCTCCACCTTTTGCCCGGCCACCAGCTGAGATGTATCGCTGGGGGTAAAATCCGGCGAAGGTGTATGTTCGATCACCCGTGGCTGGCTACGTGGAGAAAGATACGAGGGGGTCGTTTATTTTTGAGCCTTTGAACCCTGGTTAAAATAGCCCCGTTGATCTTCTGCCCATCCCTTCATCCTGCTGGAAGCGCCGGACTGGCCCCAGCGACTCCCTGCCGCGTTCTTTGTGCCTCCGCCGGCAAAGCTTCTGTCAAGGGATGCTTCAGGAATCTCGGAAATAAACCGGCTGGGCTCATTTTGCACGATCTGCCCGAATTTGTACCGTGTATTCGCATACGTGATCCAGAGGCGATGCCGCGCCCGCGTGATCACTACATAAAATAACCTTCTTTCCTCTTCCAGCTCTTCGCGTGTATTAATGGACATCGCGTTGGGAAAGAGCATTTCCTCCAGTCCGGCGGCAAAAACGCAGGAAAACTCCAGCCCTTTCGCAGCGTGTATCGTCATCAGCTTCACCGTATCTGCGTTGGCATCCTTTTCATCAGCGTCGGTCAGCAGGGTTATCTGCTGAAGATAGGAGGCCAGGCTCTTGTCAACAAGCTCCCCTTCTTCATTGTCAGGACTCTCCGTCCATTCCTTGATGGAATTGAGCAATTCCTGGATATTCTCGTAACGCTGCATTCCCTCGGTGCTCTTATCGTTAAAGAGTTCCTTCACCAGGTTGGTTTGTTTTCCCACGTGGAAGGCCAGGTCATAGGCATTGTGCTTGCCTAACATACTCTGGAAACTTTTCATCATCGTTACAAAATCCTGGAGCAGTTGCAGGGTATTCGCCCTGAAGCCTACCTGGGCCGCATTTTCCAGAACCTCCCACATACTCAGGTTCCGGGTATTGGCTTCGAGCACCAGTTTATCAATGGTAGTTTTGCCAATCCCCCTTACCGGGTAATTGATGATCCTTTTCAGCGCTTCCTCATCCCTGGGATTAACGATAACTCTTAGGTAAGCCACGATGTCCTTGATCTCTTTTCTCTGGTAGAAACTGATGCCGCCATACATCGTGTAAGGAATTCCCATCCGGCGAAGCGCCTCTTCAAACGCGCGGCTTTGCGCGTTGGTGCGATATAGTATCGCGAAATCCCTGTTATTATAATGATTGCGGAGTTTCTGCTCCTGTATGGTATCGGCCACGAATTTTCCCTCGTCATTGTCGGTCATCGTTCTCACCAGCCTGATCTTTTCACCCTGCGAGTTTTCCGTGAAAAGCACTTTTTCGATCTGGCTCTTATTGTTCCTGATCACCTCATTGGCGACGTCGAGAATGTGCTGGGTGCTCCGGTAGTTCTGTTCCAGCTTGACGATCCGGACGTCTTCGTAATCCTTCTGGAACTGGAGGATGTTCTGGATGGTGGCACCGCGGAAACTGTAAATGCTTTGCGCATCATCTCCCACCACGCAAACATTTTCGTGCATCGCCCCAAGCAGCTTGATGATTTCGTACTGCGCGGGATTGGTGTCCTGGTATTCGTCGATCAAAATGTACCTGAACTTTCGCTGGTATTTGGCCAGGCTTTCGGGAACATTCTTCAGCAGTTCATAGAATTTAAAAAGCAGGTCATCGAAGTCCATCGCCCCGTTCCGGAAACATCTTTTGGCATAGTTCTCATAGATCTGCCCGATCGCCGGGCGGTTGGCGCGCATATCCTCCTGCTGTATCCCGTAATCGTTCCTGTATTCCGCAGGTCCCACCAGTGCATTCTTCGCTGCCGATATCCTGTTATAAACGAGGTTGGGTTTATAATGCTTGTCGTCCAGGTCCATTTCCTGGATCACGGTTTTCACCACGCTTTTGGCATCGTCAGTATCATAAATCGTAAAGTTCCGGGGGTACCCGATCTTCTCTGCTTCAAACCGGAGAATGCGGGCAAATACGGAATGGAAGGTGCCGATGTAAAGATTTCTGGCCTCGTTATCTCCGAGTACTTTTTCCACCCTTTCCTTCATTTCACGCGCTGCCTTATTGGTAAATGTCAGCGCGAGAATATTGAAAGCATCAACGCCGCTGGCCATCAGGTGGATGATCCTGGTGGTAAGAACCCTGGTTTTCCCGCTTCCCGCCCCGGCAACGATCATCAATGGTCCGTCGGTGTGTAATACCGCCTCTTTCTGTCGCTCATTCAGCCCACCCAGGTAATCTTGCATACTGCGAATTTACAGTAACTTGGGCTCTCAATTTTCACTTATGGCGATCCGCATTTTCATTACCGGCGGCACCTTCGACAAAGAATATAATGAGCTGAACGGACAATTGTATTTTAAGGATACCCATATGTCAGATCTCCTTGATATGGGCAGGAACAGGATGCCGGTGGAAATAAGGACACTGATGATGATCGATAGTCTTGAAATGACGGATGAAGACCGGGAACTCATCGCCCACCAGTGCCTCCAGTGCGATGAAGAAATGATCGTGATCACTCACGGCACGGATACAATGAGTGATACGGCAAAGGTCATTGCCGACAAGGTTAGAGATAAGACGATCGTTTTAACAGGGGCGATGATCCCCATAACTTTTGGATCTTCGGACGGGCTTTTCAACCTGGGCAGCGCACTGGCATTTGTACAAACCCTTCCGCCAGGCGTGTATGTTGCAATGAATGGCCGTTATTTTCACTGGAATAACGTGAGAAAGAACAGGCAAACCGGGATGTTTGAAGAGACGGGAGCCCCTTCCTTATGATCAAACGTGGAATTTCTTCCCCCCAAAACATTGATAATTTATTGATTTTAAGGCCGGAATATTCTGGCCCAATTCTTCTATACATCAGGATGTCATCAATTCCTGACTTAAAAAGTTTTTTTATGAAACAATTGCGTTTGAATACCATTTTCGCTACCCTGCTGACCTTTGTATTTGCGCTTCTGCAAATGCCAATGTTTGCACAGGAGGGTAACACTGGTAACAATACAAGTTCTTCTACTACAGAAACAAGCACCACCACAACAACGACCTATTGGTACACTGAACCCTGGGTTTGGGTTGTCGGAGGTGCCGTATTGCTCCTTATCATCGTTGCCCTCGTGAGAGGTAGCGGTTCTTCAGACCGTGAGGTTCACAGGACAACCGTCATAAAAGACCATTAAGACCTAAATTGGTACTCAGAAAAGAAAGGGCTCTCTTCGGATGGCCCTTTTTCTTTTTTATTTTTGCTTCTTGCGACATATTGAATTCTTTCATCAGGACCATTTTGAAAATAATTATTACCGGGTTCCCCCGCCCAACGCTCTTTCCACGCTCATAGAATTCTTTTGGGAAACAAGATTTGATCCTCTCTGGAAGAAAAACGAGGGTAAAGGGTTTTCTGATGCCCAATTTCCTAACCTGGGTTACACTTACCTGATCAACCTCGGGAACCCTGTGGCGATGGTGGTAGAGGATCAACGCCAAAAATTAAGCACCGCGGGCTTCCTGCCCCGCTATCATCCCATTGAGGCGTTTCACCAGCCCGGTGATCACCTTTTCGGGATCAAATTCCGGATCTCTCCTGTGCTCTTCGAAAAAAAAGTGAATTTCTCGGAATACCGGGGTTACATATTTCCCTTGAGTTACCTGATGGATGCCCGGGTGATAGGAGCGGTGAAAAGAAAGCAACCTTTTGATCAAAGAGTGAATTTACTCTCAGGTTACTTCATCTCCCTCCTGGACCGGTATGAGAACTCAATGCAGCCAATCCACGTGGTTTCCGCCTTCCTTGACAGATGTTTCCAGGAGAATGATTTTAGCGCTTCTCTGGAAACCGAAGCACATAAATCGGGCATTTCCACGCGCACTTTCCTTCGTTACTTCCGCGCCTGTACGGGTATCTCTC
>CAMLEM010000135.1 GCA_946479005.1 uncultured Chitinophagaceae bacterium
CGTTTTCACGTTTCTCCATCCCGCCAGCCGGGAATCTTCATCAAACAACAGGTAACGGGAGGTCTGGCGGTCAGAAATGGCAAACGAGCCAAGCGCTTTTTTTGTTTGATGGAATGCGAGGAGGGCATTGATGTCCAGGTTGGTGAGAATGTCCACATTGCAGGTAAGAAAGGTTTCACCGGGGTTGAATAAATTCCGGGCTTTGAGAAGGCCGCCCCCTGTATCCAGGAGAAGGTCGCGCTCATCACTGATTTGGATCCTGCTTCCCCATCCATTGTTTTTTTCTATCGCGTCTTCCACCTGTTGCGCGAAATGGTGAACATTCACCACCAGGTCAGTGATCCCGAAACCCTGCAGGTACTCGATATTTCTCTGTAATAAAGTCTTTCCATTCACAAGCGCCAGTGCTTTCGGATGTGAATCCGTCCAGGGCCTGAACCGGGTTCCCAGTCCGGCGGAAAATATCATCGCCTTCATACCTGGGAGGGGAGGGGATTTTGCCAGTTCCTTGCATCCTGTACACAATGCGAAAGCTGGATCTTTACCTTGAATTTATTTTTGAGATGGCGGGCCAGGGCATCGGCAGCGTAAACACTCCGGTGCTGACCGCCGGTGCAGCCAAAGCTTACCATCAGGCTTTCAAATCCGCGCCGGATGTATTCTTCCACGCTGATGTCAACAATGTCGAACACGGAATTTAAAAAGACCTGCATCCTCGTTTGCTGTTCCAGGTAATCCTTTACTTCTTTATCTCTTCCGTGAAGTGTTTTCATATGCTCCACGCGACCAGGGTTAAGGATGCCGCGGCAGTCGAATACAAACCCGCCTCCATTGCTGGTATCGTCGGTGGGAATGCGATCCCTGTAGGAGAAGCTGCAGATCTTCACCACCAGGGGAGTGTTCTCATCAGCCTGGGTGGGGGTGAACATCTCAAAGATCTCATCCGCCAGGCAGATATCCAGCACTTTTCGGAACTCCGGCACCGAAATGCCGATTCGATGCTCATTGATGAAACGCTTAAGATTCTTTAACGCGAGGGGAATGCTGGTGAGGAATTGCGCCTTTCTCTCAAACAATCCCCGGAATCCATAAGCCCCCAGCACCTGTAACATACGGATCAGCACATAACCGTGGTATTGGTTCTTAAAAGTGGGGATGTCGATGGAACGGCCAATGGTTTTTTCCAGGGCGGCTATGTAATCATCAAGCAGTTTCGATTTCCATTCATCGGTGAGATTTGCCCGGGCCTGCCATAGCATCGAGGCCACATCATACTGGGGTGCGCCTTTCATTCCGCCCTGGTAATCGATAAAACCTATCTTCTTATCGTTTACCATAATGTTCCTGCTTTGAAAATCGCGGAACATAAAATATTTGTATTCCGTGTGCGTGAGGTAATTGCTCAGGGCCTCGAAATCATCAATGAGCCGCTGCTTGTCGTATGGCTTTCGAAGGGCATCCAGGAAGTAATATTTGAAATAAAGCAGGTCGGCCATAATAGCCTGTCTCCCGAATTCCTGGTTGGTCAGGCAGCGGGAATAGTCCATCCCCTTGTCCCCCAATACCTGTAATTCGGCCAGTTGAACCAGGGAGCGGCGAAAAAGATCATATACCCGTTCAGTAAATCCTTCAGATTCCAGGATGTTCAGGAGGGAGATGTTTCCCAGGTCTTCCTGGAGGTAACAAAGTTTGTCATCGCTGACAGCAAGGATCTCCGGCACGGAAAGATCCTTTTCCCGGAAATGCCGGGAGAAATAAATGAAGGTCTCATTTTCGTGGATGTTCAGGCCAAAGGCGCCAATATAGGATTTCATTTCATCGTGGAGGCGGAAATATCTCCGTTCGCTGCCACTTTGAGGCAAAACATCCACCGACACAGGATCTTTTCCTTTCCATTTCTTATAGAGCGCGCTGATGGCATTGACCAGTTCCTGCATCCTGCAAATTTAATCAACAGCCATTGAATCTCTCCGCCCTTCCCCTGCTTCGTCCATTTTGGTTAATTTTACGTTTTCACACAAGATGAGCTACACTCCCGCCAACAAGATCCGGATCGTTACCGCGGCCAGTCTCTTTGATGGTCACGATGCCGCGATCAACATTATGCGCCGCATATTACAGAGCACGGGCGCAGAGATCATTCACCTGGGACATAACCGTTCCGTAAAGGAAATTGTCGAGACCGCCATCGAGGAAGATGTGCAGGGGATCGCCATCACCAGTTACCAGGGAGGGCACGTGGAGTTTTTCAAGTATATGAAAGACCTGCTCGAAGAAAATGGCTGTGGCCATATCAAGATCTTTGGAGGCGGGGGAGGAACCATTCTCCCGGAAGAGATCGAAGAGCTTCATCAATATGGGATCTCGCGCATTTATAGTCCTGATGACGGACGTAAGCTTGGACTGGAAGGAATGATCGAAGATGTGATCCGGCAGTGTGACAGCCAGTTGAACGGGGTGGCCGATTATCCCACTAAAATGAAGCTGGATGAAGTGTATGATGTCAGAAAGATCGCCCGCCTGATTACAAACGCGGAAAATGGCACCGGCAAACCCCCAAAAAAGAAAACGGATAAAACCATCCCGGTATTGGGCATTACGGGAACAGGTGGAGCGGGTAAGTCTTCCGTGACCGACGAAATTGTTCGCCGTTTCCTGAACAGCTTCACAGATAAAACGGTCGCGGTGATCTCGGTGGACCCATCAAAAAAGAAAACGGGGGGCGCCTTGCTGGGCGACAGGATCCGGATGAATTCAATTTCTCATCCGAGGGCCTATATGCGAAGCCTGGCTACCCGGGACGATAATACCTCCCTGAGCTCAAATGTGCAGGAGGCCATTGATGTTTGCAGGGAAGCAGGGTATGACCTGGTGATCCTTGAAAGTGCCGGGGTGGGACAAAGCGATGCGTCCATTCTCGATTACTGCGATGTGAGTATGTATGTGATGACGCCCGAGTTCGGTGCGGCTTCCCAGCTGGAGAAGATCAATATGCTGGATTTCGCCGACCTGGTTTGCATTAATAAGTTCGACAAGGCAGGGGCGCTCGATGCGCTGGCCGATGTTAGAAAACAATACAAGAGAAATCACCAGCTCTTCACGGCAAAAAATGAAGATCTTCCCATCATTGGTACGATGGCCAGCAAATTCAATGATGAAGGAGTGAATACGCTATTTGGAATGCTGGTGCAGAAGATAAAAGACAAAACGGGTGTCAGTTTCGGCGAATTCAGTTTTGCCGAAACGGCAAAAATGGGACAACCCGTGATCCCGCCTTCCCGCGTGAGATATCTTTCAGAGATCTCGGAGAATAACAGGAATTATGATCAGCTGGTGAAAGAGCAGTCGGAACTGGCTTCGAAACTTTACCGGCTCCAGGGAAGTGCAGAGATCCTGAACGAAAAAGGATTTACAGACCAGGCTGCGATCCTGGAGAAAGAAATACAGTCCCTGACAGACCAGTTGACCCCGGTGGCAAAAAAGCTCATCACCAACTGGCCGAACAAGGTCAATGAATATGCGAAAGATTTCTATGAGTATAAGGTCAGGGACAGACTGATCCGCCAGGATATGGTCGCAAAAAGCCTGTCGGGAACGAGAATACCGAAAGTGGTGTTGCCCAAGTTCCGCGACTGGGGTGATATACTTCGCTGGCAGGCCCAGGAGAATGTTCCCGGGCATTTCCCATTCACCGGCGGTGTGTTTCCCTTAAAAAGAGAGGGAGAGGACCCCACGAGAATGTTCGCGGGTGAAGGCAGCCCGGAACGCACGAACCGCCGCTTTCACTATGTGAGCGCTGACCAGCCTGCAAAAAGATTGTCCACCGCCTTTGATTCCGTAACGCTTTATGGTGAGGACCCCGATCACCGTCCCGATATATATGGCAAGGTGGGAAACAGCGGGGTGAGCATTGCCACGGTGGATGACGCCAAGAAATTATACAGTGGATTTGATCTTTGTGATCCGCGCACTTCGGTTTCTATGACCATCAATGGTCCCGCGCCGATGATCCTCGCCTTCTTTATGAACGCGGCCATTGATCAGCAGTGTGAAAAATACATCCGGGAGAACGGGCTCCGCGAGGAAGTGAACCGGATCATCGAATCGAAATATTCCACGGAAGAGCTTCCTTTTTATACAGGTACGGATGGGAAACCAGTCAGGTCTGTTAAAGGAGAAATGCAGGGCGCGCTTCCAGGAGGAAATGATGGCCTCGGTTTGAGACTGCTTGGTCTTTCAGGAAAAGACGTTCTGCCCGCGGAGATCTATGAACAGATAAGGGCGAAAACCCTGCAGCAGGTGAGGGGAACGGTGCAGGCGGATATCTTAAAAGAAGACCAGGCGCAGAACACCTGTATATTCAGCACGGAATTCGCGCTGAAGCTGATGGGTGATGTACAGGAGTATTTCATCCAGAACCAGGTGAGGAATTTTTATAGTGTCAGTATTTCAGGGTACCATATCGCGGAGGCGGGCGCCAATCCCATTACCCAGCTCGCCTTCACGCTGGCCAATGGTTTCACTTACGTGGAGTATTACCTGAGCCGCGGAATGAACGTGGACGATTTCGCACCGAACCTTTCCTTCTTCTTCAGCAATGGGATGGACCCGGAATACAGCGTGATCGGCCGCGTGGCCCGGAGGATCTGGGCAAAAGCGATGAGGTATAAATACAAGGCAAACAAGAGGAGCCAGATGCTGAAGTATCATATTCAGACCTCGGGGAGAAGCCTTCACGCGCAGGAGATCGATTTTAATGATATCCGCACTACGCTCCAAGCCCTGTACGCGATATATGATAACTGCAATTCCCTTCATACCAATGCCTATGATGAAGCGATCACCACGCCGACCGAGGAAAGTGTTCGACGGGCGATGGCGATCCAGTTGATCATCAACCGGGAACTGGGAACGGCGAAGACGGAGAATTTCATCCAGGGATCGTTTGCGCTGGAAGAGCTTACGGACCTGGTGGAGGAGGCGGTGCTCACAGAGTTCGACCGGATCACAGAACGGGGCGGGGTGCTGGGTGCGATGGAAAGGATGTACCAGCGGAACAAGATCCAGGAAGAAAGCCTTTACTATGAGCATCTCAAGCATACGGGCGAGCTTCCGCTGATCGGGGTGAATACGTTTCTCAACAAAAAAGGAAGTCCAACGATCATACCGGGAGAGGTCATCCGGAGCACGGTGGGAGAAAAGGAAGACCAGATCCGTAACCTGCAGGCTTTCTGGAAAAGAAATTCGGATCGCTCCGCAGAAATGATCGCCCGCCTGAAGTCTGTCGCCATCAATAATGGAAATCTCTTCGCTGAATTGATGGAAACAGTGAAGTATTGTTCTCTCGGCCAGATCACGAATGCACTTTACGAAGTGGGCGGGCAGTACCGGAGAAATATGTGATTAGAGAAGTGTAGGGTCTCGCCAAGGCTTAATCATTTGAAATTCCCTGTTCTTAGTTCTTTTATTCACTTTTCAAAGGACTTTTACAACTGGAATTTCTGCGAGGTGGGATCTATGGTCTGTGCATACTGATGTTTAAAATAACTGCATCTTTGTCAGGTAAAAATGCCTAATGTACTATGATATGCGCTTAACCAT
>CAMLEM010000136.1 GCA_946479005.1 uncultured Chitinophagaceae bacterium
ATTGCCTGTTCAGTGGGAATCTCTGTCTCGTGGAATGGCCCGAAAGGGCAGCGGATCTCCTCCCCCGACACACGGTCCATCTTTACTTCCAGGTATTGGATCAGTCTAGAAGAAGGCTGAAAATCAACGGGAATTAGTTAATTTTGAAAACTAATAAACCAGCTTGCCAGCACCCGCTTAATGAGTTACCAGAAACCCAAGATCAGTACGTCTTTCAGCTATGAAACCCTGGAAGAAACGCTGGATATCAAGCCCAGGGCGGAGGGAATGATGATCGGCATCCCCAAAGAGATCGCATTCCAGGAGAACCGGATCGCATTGACCCCCGACGCAGTAAGTGTACTGGTCAGCAACGGGCATAAGATAATGATCGAGCATAATGCGGGCGAGGCCTCTCATTTCAGGGATAAGGATTACAGTGAGGCCGGCGCAAAGATCGTTTATGATCGTGCCGAAGTTTTTAAAGCCCCCGTCCTGGTCAAAAGTGCGCCCATCATTGATGAGGACCTTCCGCTGCTCCAGATGAACCAGGTGATCATATCCCCGATCCACCTCGCTGTTTTGAAAGCGGAGATCCTTGAAACGATGATGGAAAAAAGGATCACGGCGATCTCTTTTGAAAACCTCAAGGATGACAGCGATTCCTATCCCATTGTAAGAAGTATGAGCGAGATCGCGGGAAGCGCGGTAATGCTGATCGCGGGGCAATACCTGGGCTCAGGCAACCACGGGAAAGGAGTTCTGCTGGGAGGCATTTCAGGTATTGCGCCCACCAAGGTCATCATCATCGGGGCCGGGATCGTTGGAGAATATGCCGCACGCGCAGCCCTGGCGCTCGGCGCCTCTGTGAAGGTGTTTGATAATAATGTTTACCGGCTCAAACGCCTTCAAAATAATATCGGTCACCGTTTGTGGACCTCGGTACTGGAACCCCGGATGCTTGCCAAGCAACTGAAGACCTGTGAAGTGGCCGTCGGCGCACTCGGTTCTGAAACAGGAAGGACGCCGATGGTGGTAACGGAGGAAATGGTGAGCAATATGCGGCCCGGTTCGGTGATCATAGATGTCAGTATCGACAGGGGAGGCTGTTTTGAAACTTCCGAGATCACTTCACACGAGCATCCCATCTTTATGAAGTATGGAGTGATCCATTATTGCGTTCCCAATATCCCTTCCGGGTTTTCCCGAACTGCTTCCCAGGCGATCAGCAATGTGTTAATGCCGCTTTTACTGGAAGCCGGGGAGGAGGGAGGATTTGAAAAGCTTGTCTGGCACCAGGTGCATCTGCGCAGCGGGATCTATATGTTCAAAGGTTCGCTCACCAATTTTTACCTGAGTGAAAGATTTGGACTGAAGTACACCGACCTGAACCTGATCATTGCGAGCCAGCGCTGATCTTTTAGAAACAGGGAGCCGGACTAATTTTTTTTATAATCCGAGATTAGTATCCTCTCTTCGCAAAAGCTGTATTCAACCTCATCATTGCTGCTTACCACGATCAGCCTATCTTTTCCGAATTCCTTTACCAGCGAATGATATAGTTCGATCCCAGCCTTATCAAGATTGGTACAGGGCTCATCGAGGAGCAGGATGCTGCTGTTTGAAAAAATGCATTGTGCGAGCTTCACCCTTTGCCTCATCCCGGAGGAATAGAACCGGATCTGTTTATGCTGCGCGTCCCCCAGCCCGATCTTTTGGATGATCCCTTCGGTGGTTAACAGGAGATCCCTGAACTGGCTGTGAAAGCGGAGGAACTCCACAAGGGTCATTTCTTCCATCACGTCGAGGTAGGGTGCACAAATGGAAACTTCCCTGTAAACATTTTCTGGTTCAACCTGCTTTCCATTGATGGAATAAGTGATGGCACCTTCGCTGGTCATCATTCCGCCACCGAGCACCTGCAACAGGGTACTTTTACCGGAACCATTGGGCCCGATGATGGCATATGATCTTCCGGATTCGAACTGGTGATTGAAATGACGGAATATCCAGTCGCGGTTGAATCTTTTTCCTGCGTCAGATAGGGAGATCGTCATCGTTGCTGCCTTTGGTGTAGCGTTTGATGATCCCGCGCCCACTTTCACGGATAAAAGTGACGATCTCATCGCGTTCATCAGTGGCCGGCATTTCTTCTTCGATGTATTCCAGCGCCTGGCTGGTATTCATTCCCTTATTATAAAGGACGCGGTAAATATCAAGGATGTGATTGATCCTTTCAATGCTGAAGCCCCTTCTTTTCATCCCGATCGAATTCACACCGGCATAACTCAGGGGTGTGCGGCCTGCCTTGATGTAAGGAGGAACATCCTTACCTACGAGCGAGCCTCCGCTGATGAAAGAATGCTGTCCGATCTTGACAAACTGGTGAACAGCACACATTCCACCCAGAATGGCCCAGTCGCCAATGGTCACGTGACCAGCCACCTGTGTATTGTTGCTCATTATGCAGTTATCTCCCACCAGGCAATCGTGCGCGAAATGACAATAGGCCATGATCAGGCAATTCTTGCCAATAACGGTCCTGTCGCGGTCCTTCGTACCCCTGTTCACTGTAACAAATTCGCGGATCGTGGTTCCGTCACCAATGAACACATTGGAATATTCTCCCTGGAATTTCAGGTCCTGCGGAATGGCCGCGATCACGGCACCGGGAAAGATCTTGCAATTCTTACCTATACGCGCGCCTTCCATTATCGTCACGTTGGAACCTACCCAGGTGCCATCACCGATCTCAACATCCTGGTGAACCACAGAGAAGGGGTCTATCTTGACATTCGTTGCCAGCCTGGCGTTCGGATGGATATAGGTATGGGGATGAATCATTGGGGTCAAAAAAATCTCCGGCTCTGCGGAGAATTGCGGACAAAGGTAGTTGTTACAGCAAAAAATCGAACTTTTTTTGGTCTTAGATTGTTAAAACTCAACAGGTCAGCTCTTCATAACCGGGCTTCCCCGTATGATTCACACAGGCTTACCGTAAATTTGCAGCTCAAATGCACAATCCTCCCGATATCATCTCGCTTGCCTGGCGTCAGCCTGTCCTGCTGGAGCAACTCACCCTGCTCGATGAAAAACGCCAGCATATCCCAGGATCGGTCTATTACGAGATCCGCAGGTTTCAGCGGGAGAAACAATGGTCGCTGGAAGACACGGGGATGCTTGTTTACCATTATGAGAAAAAAGCGAAAGCCGAAAATTACCTCGAACTGAAGTTTTGTTTCAGCGGGAATGTCTATTGCCGGAAAAAAGAAACTGAATGTGATCATTGCCAGTTCGGCGCCTCAAAAAATTGCGTGGAGCGGGTAGATAGCGTGGACCTGGTGAGTTTCCGATTCACCCCGGTTCAGCTTTCACAGTTTGTAAAGCCCAGGAAAGGCGAAGACAGTCTTACGGAGGACATACTGAACTTCAACCATAACTCTTCCTTTACCAAGATCCTTCCGCTTTGCGGCAAGACGAGAATGGTTTTGGAAGCGATGCTGAACAATACATATACAGGCAGCCTGGAAAATGTGTTCATCAACGCGCAGACCCAGATGCTCTTATTGTACAGTCTCGACTGTATGCTGGGCGAGAAAGAGATCGACGTGGTGAACTGCAAATTCCTCGCGAACGAAGCCGACCGCGAAAAGATCGTCAAAGCCCGTGAAATCCTGGTTCAGCAGATCGGGGAACCGATCACCATCAAGGAACTGAGCCGCAAGGTGGCGATCAACGAATGTTACCTGAAGAAGGGATTTAAGGAATTATTCGGCACCACGGTCTTCGATTTTTACCAGGGCCAGCGAATGGAACACGCGAAATATCTCCTCTATGAAAAAGGCTTAAGTGTTACCGAAGTATCGGTAATGCTGGGCTATTCTTCGATCTCGCATTTTTCCACGGCATTTAAAAAGCATACGGGGCTGAAGCCTTGCGAGCTTTTATTCAGGGCATAGGGAGCAGAAACTTGTCCGGTGAAAGTTGTCAATAGGTCTTTTTCAGCTTCGGATCTGTAAGGAAAATATAGTCTCCCAGGTGTTTGAATTCCTCCCAGTCAGGATCTTCAAAACTCTCATCGCTGAAGCTGCTGATGTTTAAGATCCTTAAAGAACTTTTCCTGTTTTGTAATTGTTCCAGTGTGCCGAGCTTCTCGTCGCTGTGAAAACGCCCCACGATGTGAAGGATCTTGCTGTCGCGGTTCTCTTTCCAATATTGATAGATGCTGTTCGCCATCCCCGCATCCCAAAGGCATTGACTGTAGAATATCCTGTAATTTGAAGTGCCGGGGCTTCCTCCCTGCATAAACGAGAGGAATTTTTCGCGGTACCTGCCTTTGGCGGTGTCGTAAGGAAGCGGGGGCAAGAATCTTTTCGAGGCCTTTGGCAGGCTGTCCAGTGAGGCCATTCCCTTCCGGCTCACCATATTCACATATCGCCGCGGAGGGTTGGCTGCGATCACAGGGATCCTGTTCGATTTTGCGAACTCGACCATCGGGCGGTAATCACGGTAATTGCTCCAGGCCCGCGACTCCCTCGTGAACCGGTCTTCACTGATATGCCCCCAGAGGTATTCATTCAATACGAGCTGGCAGTCGGTTTCAAACATTTCCAGGCTCAGGGCCAGGTTTTTTCCAAATGTCTTATGCAGCGCCTGGAACAATTCCTTTTCCAGGTAATGACCCGCACTGTCATTATGTTCTTCGCCAAAAAAGATGATGTCCGCATTTTTGAGATCAGCCGCAACATCCTCCAGGGTCGTGAGCTTGTTCTTCTTTACATCATATAGTTTATAATGCGTGCCGATCTCCTGCGAAAAACAGAAGTGGCAGATTAATATTAACGAAGCAACGAGGGAAGTTTTCATCGGGCTAAATTAATGCATTGTAAATTTGCCGCTATGTTGAAATTCACCCTCGTTCCCCTGCTCTTTCTTTCCTTGCATTCCCTGGCCCAAACAGGAATAAAACTTACCGTGAAAGATCACGATTCCGGAGAAACCATTGCGGGAGCTTCTATCAGGATCACGGGCTCGGGCGGGTTTGTTCGTAACGATCTCACCGATAGCACCGGTACCCTGGTATTTACGGATCTTTCCCCGGCTATATATGACCTGGAGATCACCCACGTTGGATTCGAAGGATTTAGCACCCGTTTTACCGTGGTCGATGGAAAGATGACAACGCTTACCATCGGGTTGGAGGCGGAGCACGAAGAGGAGGAAGAGGTGGTGATCCAATCTACCCGTAGCAGCCGCTCCATCAGTGATATTCCCACACGGGTTGAATTCATCGCCGGGGAAGAGCTCGATGAAAAATCGAATATGAAGCCGGGGGATATCAGGATGGTGCTGACAGAAAGCACGGGCATCCAGACCCAGCAAACTTCAGCCACTTCAGCGAATTCCGCCATCCGGATCCAGGGTCTTGACGGCCGCTATACCCAATTATTAAAAGATGGATTTCCTTCCTATGCCGGGATGGCCAGCGGGCTCGGTTTACTGCAAACACCACCCCTGGATCTCCAGCAGATCGAGGTGATCAAAGGTTCGGCATCCACACTGTATGGAGGCGGCGCCATCGCGGGACTGGTGAATCTC
>CAMLEM010000137.1 GCA_946479005.1 uncultured Chitinophagaceae bacterium
CCAATGGAAAGTCCATCAATGTAACGGGCGAATTCTTTGGCCAGGATGATATTGGAAGGGATCTCTGCCATCAGGAAAACCTGGAGACCATTCTGCCCCCGTACCAGTCCGAATTCAGCCATTGTTTCCTGAACTTTCAGCAATTCTTCCACCGTACGGCAGAATGGGATCATCACGATCACATTGGAAAGTCCCATCTCTTCCCTCACTTTCCGGATGGCCCGGCACTCGAGCCCGAAGGCTTCTTTATATTTAGGAGAATAATAGCGGGAAGCACCCCTCCACCCGATCATTGGGTTCTCTTCCCTGGGTTCAAAATACTTTCCACCGAGGAGGTTGAAATACTCGTTGCTCTTAAAATCCGAGAATCTCACGATCACCGGCTTGGGGTAAAAGGCTGCGCCGATCCTGGCGATCCCAAAGGAAAGCTTTTCAATGAAGAATTGCTCCTCATTCTCAAAACCCCTCGTGAGATCGTGGATCTCCTTAGATAGTCCCGCGTCACCCAGCTCCCGGTGTCCCAGCAACGCCAGTGGATGGGCTTTGATGTAATTGTTTATGATGAATTCCTCCCGTGCAAGACCCACTCCCGAATTGGGAAAATGGGCAAAGCTGAAAGCCGAAGAAGGCGAACCTACGTTCAGCATCAGGGGAGTTTTCACCTCTGGCAATTCATCCAGGCGTGTGTATTTCTTCTCGAACTGCAATTCGCCTTCGAAGATCATTCCCTCGTCCCCGGCTGCACAGCAAGCCGTTATCAACTGGTCATCGTTCAGGATCTCTGTCGCATTTCCACAGCCTACGATCGCAGGTACCCCCATTTCTCTTGCCACAATGGCGGCGTGACAGGTTCGTCCGCCTTTATTGGTAATTATGGCTGCCGCCTGCTTCATAATCGGTTCCCAGTCGGGATCGGTCATATCGGTTACCAGGATGTCGCCGGGTTTGAAATGATGCTGCTCCACCCGCCTGTCGAGCGAATGCATAATACAGACCTTACCCGAAGCGATGCGGTCGCCCACGGCAATTCCCTGGAGTATCGGCTGCAGGGCTTCCAGCCCTTCTATTTTATATTCAACAATGGATTCTCTTTCCTTACGGGAATGAATGGTCTCGGGACGGGCCTGTACGATGAAAAGTTCCTGGGTCAGTCCGTCTATCGCCCACTCAATGTCCATTGGGCACCAGGATCCCTTCAGGCCGGAATAATAGTTTTCGATCCGGCAAACCCAGGAGGCCAGCTCCAGGATTTGCGCATTGCTCAAACAAAACCTGTGTTGGGCCTGTTTGTCCACTGCGATAACGCGTACCCGTTCATCGGGGTCATCTCCGTAAACCATCATCTTATCTTTGATCCCCATTCTTTTTTCAATGACGGATTGGTGCCCTTCCATCAGCGTGGGTTTATGCACGATGAATTCGTCGGGAGAGATCACGCCCTGTACCACCAGCTCACCCAGGCCATAAGAACCGTTTATCACCACTACATCCGCGAAGCCCGATTCTGTATCCAGCGAGAAAGCGACGCCAGAAACGCCCAGGTCGGAACGCACCATTTTCTGTACACACACTGAAAGTCCTGCCTGGAAATGATCATAATTAAAGGTTTCGCGATAGCTCAGTGCCCTGTCAGTGAAAAGTGAGGCAAAACAGTTCCGTACGGAATCAATCAGGGCGGCGGGCCCCCGTACATTGAGGTAGGTTTCCTGCTGACCGGCAAAGCTGGCATCGGGCAGGTCTTCTGCGGTGGCGGATGAACGAACGGCCACATCGGTGATATCCTGCCCATACAAGGCCGACAGTTCGTTATAAGCTTCAATGATGCAGGAGCTGAGTTCCTGGGGGAATTTGCTGTTCCTGACCAGCTGCCGGATTTTTAACCCGGCACGGCGCAGCGACTCGACGTTCCCGTAATCGATCTCAGATTCGAGTTCACGGATCCGCCTGTCAAGTCCATTTACCCTGATAAAATGCCGGAAAGCTTCCACGGTGATCACAAATCCGCCGGGGATTCGAATGCCAAGGGGTTGGAGAAACTGAATCATTTCGCCCAACGAGGCATTTTTTCCACCCACGATTTCCTTATCTGATAAACGAACCTTGTTTAAAGGGAGAATAAAATTACCCGCCATAAGAAGTTTTGCAATAGGGTGCAAAACCTGTTCCCGAAATAGGGCAGGAACGGGAGCAGCGTGAATTAACTGCCTTAAAATTTTTTAATACCTCTTAACTGGGAAATTGAAAAAGATAAAATTGATCGTTTTCGGGCGGGTCTGCCTTCGCTTAAACAACGCCAGGGGGTAACACCTCAAAATCTTGTGGGCGGAGCCTGCCTTCGCTAAAGCTACGGCAGGCGGAGGCGGAGAGGGAGGGATTCGAACCCTCGGTACAGGTTTAAGCCCGTACAACGGTTTAGCAAACCGGCCCTTTCGGCCACTCAGGCACCTCTCCGTTATGCACCAAAGCAAATGCAATTGTGCAGGGGGGAGCAAAAATACAAATATCGGAGGTCAAATCCCAAAAGGAAAAATTCCAAATTCCAGACTGGGCTTTGAGATTGGGGTTTGATTTGAGATTTGCAAAAATTACATTGCCGCGAGCTGCACTTTCTGCTGCAGTTCCAGAACATTTTCCCGGAAGACGCCGTCGGTATCCATCAGGTCTTTTACGGTCTGGCAGGAATGGATCACGGTAGTGTGGTCTCTGCCGCCAAAATGTTCACCGATCGTTTTGAGAGAGTTCTTGGTAAAGGCTTTCGCGAGGTACATAGTGATCTGCCTGGCCTGTACGATCTCGCGTTTGCGGGTTTTCTGTAAGAGTTTAAAGTATTCACACACCATCTTCTGAATGGTTTCGATGGTGATCTCTTTGCTGGACGATTTGACGAAATTGCGTAACACTTTCTTCGCGAGATCAAGATCGATCTCCCTCCTGTTTAGCGAAGATTGTGCCAACAGTGAGATCAACGCACCTTCCAATTCCCTGACGTTGTTACTGATATTGTAGGCAATATACTTGACAACTTCCCGGGGCATTTCAAGACCATCATTCTTCATCTTCCTTTCCAGGATATCGATCCGTGTTTCATAATCGGGAACCTGCAGATCGGCACTCAACCCCCAGCGAAAACGGCTGAGTAATCTTTCCTGAACACCTTCGAGGTCCTTAGGTGATTTATCCGAAGTAAGAATAAGCTGTTTCCCCGACTGGTGAAGGTGATTGAAGATCGCGAAGAAAGCATCCTGCGATTTTTCCGCCTTGGCGAAAAACTGCACATCATCAATGATGAGCACATCGATCAGCTGGTAGAAATGGATGAAATCATTGATCGCATTATTGCGACTGTGATCCATAAACTGGTTGATGAATTTCTCCGAGCTTACATACAGCACTACCTTATTGGGGTGCAATCTTTTCACTTCATTTCCAATGGATTGCGCGAGGTGCGTCTTACCCAGGCCGACACCCCCATAGATTACCAGGGGATTGAAGGAATTGGCTCCCGGTTTCTCCGCAACCGTCTTCCCCGCGCGGCGGGCCACCCGGTTGCAATCACCTTCAATGAATGCCTCGAATGTATAAATGGAGTTGAGCTGCGGGTCGATCTGCATTTTTTTCAACCCCGGGATAACGAAGGGATTCTTGACGGGATTATTTATGACAAGCGGGAAATCCATTTCGTTATTTGAAAATGTTTTGTAACCCTGTCCGCTGACATCCATCGTAACAGGTTTGTTCTTGCTGTTACCACTGTCAACCATTATCCGGTATTCAAGTCGCGCTTCTTTGCCCAGTTCGCGCTTCAAAGTCTTCGCTAATAAATTTACGTAATGTTCTTCAAGGTATTCAAAAAAGAATTGGCTGGGAACCTGGATGACGAGAACATTATTTTTTATGGAAACAGGCTTGATGGGTTCGAACCAGGTTTTGTAATGCTGTCTTTCAACGATGTCATTGATGATCTTTAAGCAATTGTTCCAGACCTTTTCAGCATTCTTCTCCATCAGATTAGTAAGCAGTTTATATCGGGTTAACTATATTCTTTCGTAAAGATCTTCCTCTGTATCGCCACTCACGTCATCAATAAAAAAAGTAACACAGGGAGGCGAATATCAACATTTCTTTTCTAAAAAAAAATTTTTATCCACCTGTTTTTCGTGAAACAGAAATACTCTGGGATTTTGAGATTTTTTTGCCCGAAAATTTGGAAAATTCAAAATCCATCCTACCGAGAATGATCCCGGCAAAGCCTACCTGGTTCACAATTACATCTTTACCATTTCTATTGGGAAAACTTACCGGTTTGTCCAAAAAAGTGTGAGTATGGCCGCCTATTATCACATCTATGTCGTAACTTTCTTTGGCGAGGATTTCATCGCTGACTTTGTCACTTCCGTTGTACTTGTAACCGAGGTGTGAAAGGCATATTACAAGGTCGCATCCCCGGGTTTTCAACATCGCTGCTGTGGCGTTTGCGCGCTCCACGGGATCGAGATATTTTGTGGCTCCAAAAAGATTGTCGGGCACCAGTCCTTTCATTTCAATGCCCACTCCCAGCACGCCAATTTTTAATTTTCCTTTTTTGAAGATCTTGTACGGGACGGTGCGACCTTCCATTTCCGTGGAGCTGAAATCGTAATTGCAGACCAGCATCGGGAAGTTCGCGTGCCTGCTTAGTTGCGTGGCGAGATTTGCCATACCTGCATCAAAATCGTGGTTGCCGATCGTGCAGGCATCATAATTCATTTCAGCCATCGCGCGGATCTCCGGCTCTCCTTTATATAAATTGAAGTACGGCGTGCCCTGGAAGATGTCGCCGGCATCCAGCAATAAAACGTTTTCTTCTTCCGCCCTGATCTTCCTGATCAGCTCCGCCCGCGCCACCACGCCGCCCAGCCCCTGGTTGCGACCTCCATCCATCGGGAAGGGATCCAGCCGGCTGTGGGTATCATTGGTATGCAGGATGGTCAGTTTCAAAGGATTAAACGCTTCTGCCGCCTCCCCCAGGGCGGGGCCTGCGAGCATTCCACCCGCCAGCACCATCCCCCTTTCCAGGAATTTTCTTCTATTCAACATAGCTCACGCGGTTTTCGATCTTAGCGGAAACAGGTTTTCCTTCTGCACGCATCTTTATTATATAATCCAAAAAAGCATCGCGCATCAAATAGCCATTCTGTATCTGTGGAACAGGTCGTAGCATATCCGCCTTGTCCCCACCCTCGGCCAAAAAATTTGAATTTGCAACGGTATAGGTGGTGGCTGGATCCAGAGGCTGACCATTCACTTTTACATTGACCGCTTTTTTATCCTTTATCTGCATTGTGATGCCCGCAAGCGGCCATCCTCCGTTCGCCGCGGTAAGATCCAGGAATTCCTGCAGCGTCCGCCCGCTTAGCTTTTGAAGGATCAGCAAATTGTCGAATGGCATCACTTCAAAGATTTTTCCCCGCGTTATGGGACCTGCCGGGATCTGGGCCAGGCGCAACCCACCGTGATTGATCACAGCGGCGTCCACTTTCACATTATATTTCTCACGTGCCATAT
>CAMLEM010000138.1 GCA_946479005.1 uncultured Chitinophagaceae bacterium
AACTTCGTTCCCGGGGCATAGGCAGGTCCGAATCTCCTGAATGTCGGGGTAGTGGGAGGCACTCCATTATCACCGGTGGAATATCCATCAAACACTTCGGGCCAGCGAACTACTTTCTGAAAACGGAATGCATTATCATATTGCAGTGCGAATTTGTTCGATTTTGCTTTACGGGTTGTGATCACAATGGCGCCTGAACTCGCCTGGCTGCCATACAGCGCCGTGGCTTCGGGCCCTTTTAATACCGTAATGGTCTCGATATCGCCGGGATTGATATCTGCGATACGGTTGGTGTAGTCACTTTGACGATTGGCACGGTCAGAGGCCAGTCCATTGGTGGCACCGCCTGAAGAGGTTTCATTCAGGGTTGAGTTATCCATAATCACCCCATCCACCACATACAGGGGCTGGTTGCTCAATGAAAGTGAATTGAATCCTCTTAATACCACGGAAGACGAAGCACCGGCTTCGCCTGAAGTGGGGTCGAGGGTAAGACCGGCCACCCGGCCCTGGAGACTATTCAGGAAATTTTCCCGGGTTGTCTCCTGGACATCGGTGCCGCTAACTTTTTGCACTGAGTAACCCAGCTCGCGAGGATTTCTCCGGATGTCCATCGCAGTCACAACCACTTCTTCCATTGTGGAGCTGCTGGTTTTTAAACTGATCCCCACTGTGGTGCTTTCTCCCACTTTCATCTCGATACTTTCGTGTCCCACCGAGGAGATCTGCAGGGTTTCCCCCTGGCTCGCCTGGATCGAAAACTTACCATTCGCATCGGTCTGCGTGATGCGGCGGGTACCTTTCACCCTAATGGTGACACCCGCGAGTGGCGTCTTGTTGTCCTCTGAGACGATCGTACCGGTGATCGTCCTTTCCTGGGCATTGCTGATCATTGGCAACAGGAACAGCCCCAGTGAAAAAACGAAGAGCAATCGGAGAATTTTTCTCATAACTGGTTGTTTTGAAATATTAATAATAAACAGTTCTCAATTTTAAATCAGATCACATTCACGCCAGCCTGCCTGAAAGGTGCGAGCTTTTCATCATCCGGTGAAAGCTCCGTGATCAGGGTATCGATCTCATCGATTCCACAAACCCTTATGGGCTGTACAGAGCCGATCTTTTCCGCGATGCTCAGGCAGATCACTTTTCGTGCTGATTCGATCATCGCTTTCTTTACCTGTACCACCTCCCAGTCATTATCGGTAATTCCGTGTTCAGCGTCTATCGCGTTTGTGCCTAAAAAACAAACATCGGCCTTCATCTGGCGGATCTTGGAGATCGCTTCGGGGCCCACGGTGATCTTGGAGTTTTTCGAAATGCGGTCGCCGATCATTATTACATCAATATTCGGGTGATGCATATATTCCAGGATCGCGGGAATGCTGCCGGAAATGAAAGTGGCCTTCAATTGGGGAGGTAAGCAACGCGCAAGTTCCAGTACTGTAGTGCCCCCTGTCGTCAACACAAACATCCCGTTGCTGATAAAGGAAATGGCCTTTTGAGCGATCTTTCTTTTCTGTTGCTGGGAATAAACGCCATTGCTGGGAAAATGAACCTGGCTGAAACTATGAGAGAGAGCACCGCCGTGAACTTTGATCACTTTTCCTTCATCTGCCAGTTCCTGCAGGTCTCTTCGTATCGTGTCTTCAGATACGTGAATCTCATTACAAAGCGAAGAAGAGAGAACTTTGTTATGAAGATTGACCTGGTGTAAAATATACGCCTGCCGTTCTTTCTTAAGCATTCGTTAATTTTGATCGGCCCTAAAGTAAGGGAATTCCCGCATAAAGACGCAAAAAGCCGGAAATATTTGCAGGGGTAGCAAAAACCTGCAGAATAGCCAAAACAAACGCAGCCCTCCGGCAAGCCCGGGGACCACGACGCGGAGAGCGTTGTAATAAATCAGCGCTCGCCGCGTCGTCGCGGTTATTTTATTTAGTAGGAATCAGAAGTCTCGGAAGCCGTCTTTTTTCCCAGCGTAAACCTCGCCGTAAACCCAACGGCAGCCGGTTCGAAGTTGATGTCACTTACGATGTTGAGCTCCGGTTTCCAGTCGAGGGAAAGGTTCAGGGGAACATTGGTGAATTTATAGTCGAGCCCCAGCACCCCCATCGCTCCGAAGCTGGGATCTGTTTCATTCTTCTGGGTGTTTGGGTTATAGGTTTTCAGGAAGGAAAGATACCCGCCTCCGCCATAGAACCAGGTCAGCCCCGTGGCTGCCATCGGTTTATGGATCTCGAGCATGGCGCCCAGTGCCAGGGGATCACCAAAAGAAAAAAGCGCTTCGATGGCGGCCCTGTCGTTAATGAATTGTTTAAGGGAGATGGAATTGTTCACGGCAGCGGAAGCGCTGCTCAGGCGAACACCGACAGCGGTTTTATAATCCTGGGCATTCAGCGCAGTGGCGGCTCCCAGCGATAGCGCAACAATCGCGAGGAGGAAACTTTTCTTCATGGTGATTTAATTTGTCTGGAAAAACGAAGAAACGTGCCAGAATAGTTTAAAGAAAATGCAAATGTTTGTTAGATTTCGGATTTGGGATTTGAGATTTTGGATTTGTCCTGATTGCGAGATCATTTACCCTTGCTCAAATTCAATTTAGCTCTCGAAGTTTTTGATATGGTAGTGAATAAAGCAGTTAACTCATCAGCCTCCCTGATCAATTTGCGGAGTGTTTCGTTCGTTCCATTTTTGTCTTGCAGGAAACTCAGCCAAAAATAGGATTCATCGGATTCTTCCTCGACGATGCCGATTTTAGAAACGAACTCTCTATATGATCGTCCCCTGCAGGCTGCACGGTAATTAGCTGGAACTGAGGTTGCTGCTCTTCCTAATTGATTTATAATAATGACATTCCCACTTGTTTTCGGAACAATATCCAGATACCTGAGCACATTCAATGCAAAGAGTCGTGTTCTTTCCTGCAGTTCCTTTTTTGTCACCTGACAATATATTAACAGCCGATGCCGGATTCCAAAATTTAACCCCGGGGTTTTTAAAGTTTTTCCGCGTTTAAAATGAGGAAAAAGGGATGCAAGTTGGGTTAAAAAAAATCCCAAATCCAAAATCCCAATTCGCAAATTTTTATCCTTTTTTCTTTTTTCCCTGAGGTTTTTTCATTCTTTCGAGGCTGTCCGAAATCACTTTACGCCGCAAGCTATCAGCAATCAGTCTTTGCTTCTGCAGGCTATCCGCCCTTCTTTTCATTTCCGGCGTTTCTCCAAAATTATCGGGGCTTTGTTCCCAGGAAAATGTGGCATCAGAGCCGCTATGACTGCGGTGGGCGATCCTTTTGGTTTGTGAGAAAGAAGCGGAGGACAGGAGCAGTAAAACGGCGAGAACAACTATCGGTCTCATAACAATGGTTTCGGTTATGAAGATACAACTATGCCATAGGTTGCATTATTTTACAGGATGGTCTCCCATTCCACCGAAGGATGGCCCCGCGCCGGCCTGGTCAGCTTCAGGTTCAGCTTCCTGTTCGTGATGCTGTTCATCCTGACCCTGTCATTTCCCCATCCTTACATCCCGGATCTTCCGGGAGCCATTGCCAGCTTATTTGAGCCCGTGGTGAAATGGGTAGGAGATAAGCTGTTCAGGATACGCCGGCCCTATGCCCACCAGATCCTTTCAGATTCCACGGGCCTCTACATACACCTGCTAATATTGGCCGTGTTATCAGCTATTGGCTCCATTCTGTGGAGCATCCTCTCTAAAAAGCGCGGCCATCCCTTCCTTTTCCGGTTCTTCCTTTCCGTGATTGCTTATTACCTGGCCTACCATATGCTGGTTTATGGTTTCAATAAGATCTTCAAATGGCAGTTCTTCCTCCCTGAGCCCAATACGCTTTTCACCACCCTCGGAGACACCCCGCGCGACCTGCTTTACTGGAGCACGATGGGAAGCTCGCATTCTTATAATGTATTCCTGGGGATCATTGAGCTTATAGCAGGGGTTCTCTTGTTCTCCAGGAAAACCCGGCGTATCGGCGCCCTGTTTTCCTTCGGCATTTTGCTGAACGTGGTAATGGTCAATTTCAGTTTCGATATTTCGGTGAAATTGTTTTCCCTGTTTCTCCTGCTGCTTTCCATCCTTCTGATCATTCCGCACGCAACAAGTTTGAAAGATTTTTTTCTAACGGGAAAACCTGCCAGGCGCGAAAATGTTTTTATCACGATACCGGGTAAGCGGAAAACTATTTATGCGATATTCAAAACAATGCTGGTCCTCTTCCTTACCTGGAGTGTTCTCAGCACCTATGTTCTGTCGGGAAACTTTAATGATGACCGGGCCAACCGGCCGAAATTTCACGGAGCTTACGAAGTGGTGCACTTCACCAGGAACGGGGATACTCTTCCACCGCTTCTTACAGATAAATACCGCTGGCAACGCGCCTTCGTACACCGGCGGGGATATTTTGTCATCCAGGCGATGAATGATCAAATGAAGGATTACCAACTGTCAGTAGATACCCTTTCGAAAACCTGGAAGATCCTTGATGAGCGAACGGGAGGGGAGGAGGTGCTTCATTACATTGAACTACCTAATGGTGATCTTTCCATTTCTTCAATGCTTTCCAATGATAGTGTAGAGATCTTATTGAAGAAATTAGATCTCTCAAAAATGAATTTGATGAGGCGAGAGTTTAATTTCACGATGGACTGAAAATTTGTTTCCCACAGATCTCACAGATTGAATACACGCAGATCTCACAGATTAGTTTCAAAGGTTTCGAATAGAGTTTACAGGTTACGAAAAGGAAGTAACAGATCTGTGCAATCTGTGTGTATTTAATCCGTGAGATCTGTGGGAAACTTATCTTCTACTCAAAAAGCTCATACTTACTTTTTGGCCGGCGTGCCTCCATCCAACGGAATCCCTGCAGCCGCATTTCATCCGGTGTTTTATAGCTCATCGGCCAGATCGTTCCACTAACACTGCTGCGGAATACCACCTTGAATAGCTCCTTCTCCTGGAAATAGATGTCCATAATGTCCGACTTCGACTCATTAATGCCCGTATAGGCACTGTCATCGTCCTGGATATAATAAATGCATTCGGCCTGGCCATTGGCTCTCACTGAATCAATTTCCCCTTGACTGAACCAGGCATCCATCCGGGTCGACTTCACCTGGTTATAAACCCCCGGTTCCAGCTCGTTCGCCATAAAACTGTTCTCGAAAACATCCAGTTTATCAGGCTTTTTATTTTTTGTAAAAAGATGAATGGTATCCCCGGTGATCTGGCTCTTCTTTGCCCAAACCACGGGATCCTGGTAAAGGCGGAAAGTGGAATCCCTGAATGAATAAAAAAGGCTGTCGCTGACGGATTGAAGCGAATCCGAGAACACCCTCACATTCCGGTAAGCTTCGAAATACCGGTTCGTGCTGTCCTTATTGCTGTCAGCGGTCACCACCTGCACGCCCTGCAAAGTATCTTTTTGAACCACCGAATCCCTGCCCTGCCGCAGGTCTGAGAGTTTCGCGGTAAATAAAGTATCCGCCGCTACATAAATGGAATCGTCATCCTGTT
>CAMLEM010000139.1 GCA_946479005.1 uncultured Chitinophagaceae bacterium
TGTAGGCGCAGCGAACAGCATCCAGCATTTCAATAAGGCTGCCGATGGTACCCGGCAATTCCACGAGCAGGTACAGGTGCTTACAAAGAATCTTTCTTCTTTGAACACCATTTATGAGCTCGAATTGCAGGATACCAACAATCACCTGAAAGCGATGAACCAGTTCTACAGCAACCTGGTGAACGCTTCACAGGCGATGGAAGGCAGTGTTACTGACGCCAAGAAAGCGCAGGAACAGATCGCACTGCTGGCTAATAACCTGGGCCGCCTGAACAGCATCTACGGCAATATGCTGAGTGCTATGCAGGGTCGCAGCTAAAATGAAAAGGGTTCGAATAAAATCCGTATCCAGTGATTTTGAACGTCACCAATAGTTAAAAAAAACATCCCGTCCCCCAGGGACAGGAACAAAACCATAACAGAAAATGGCTTTACCTCGCGAGCCCCGGCAGAAGATGATCAATATGATGTATCTCGTTTTGACGGCCCTCCTGGCCCTGAACGTATCGTCTGAGATCCTCAATGCCTTCAAAACGGTTAACCGGAGTTTGGAGAACACCAACTCCCAGGTTGATAAGTCAACCGGGACGATAATGAAATCCCTCCAGGAAAAAACCACCAAGCCAGAGACCGCTGAAAGGGCGAATATCTGGTTGCCGAAAGCAAACAATGTTGTCAGCATTTCCAAGAAGCTTTATGATTATATCGGCGGGCTGAAAACCCAGATCCTCAACGACGCAGGTGGGGTGGGTAAGAAGGAAGATAACCTGGAGATCGTAACCAACCTGATGGTTAAGAAAGGCGAGGGCAAAAAGCTCTTAGCGATGCTTAACCAATATAAAAATGACATCCTTGGTGTAGATCCGGCCATCAAAGCTGAATTTGAAAATTCCCTTCAGATCGATGTGACCAATCCTCCCGGTCGTGATGGAAAAACTAAACCCTGGGAGATCGCATACTTTAATATGGTGCCTACTGTTGCCGGTCTTACGATCCTCAGTAAGTTCCAGAACGACGTGAAGACTGCCGAGAACAAAGTGGTTGCTTACTGTCACAGTAAAGTAGGTGAGGTAGAAGTTGTGTTCGACTCGTACGCAGCGATCATTGGTCAGAACTCCAATTACCTGATGCCTGGCCAGGAGCTCGTGATCCGTGCCGGTGTAGGTGCGTATAGTAAGGCCGCCAAACCAACGATCACCATCGGTGGCACCAATGTGGCTCTTGGTGAAGATGGATTTGCTGAATTCAAAACAACCGCTTCAGGAGTTGGTACACGTACCGTTCCTGTTAAGATCACTTATTTTAACCAGATCACCGGCAAGGAAGAAACAAAAGAAGTTCCGGTAGAATACACTGTTGGTTCTGCCAACGCTTCCATCGCCCTTGATAAGATGAATGTGCTTTATATCGGGGTTGATAACCCGGTTTCGATCGCTGCCAGCGGTGGTGGTGACGATAAGGTACAGGCATCCATCAGCGGTGGGAATGGTTCATTGAGCCGCGTGGGAAATGGTAAATACATTGCCCGTGTGGGTTCTGTGACCGACAATTGTGTGATCACTGTAAGCGTGGACGGCAAGGTGGCCGGTTCTGCCCAGTTCCGGGTGCGTACCATTCCCCAAGCCCAGGCCTATGTGGGTGGTCAGCCTTCCGGAGCCAATATCAGCGCCGCGGCCTTCAAGGCCCAGGGCGGTGTGGGTGCCGGTATCAAAGACTTCCCCTTTGAGCTGAGCTACGATGTGGTGAGCTTCACCTTTACCTGTGATACAGATGACGGAGACATCGTTTCAGTGCCCTCCGGTGGCGCAGCCTTTACCGGCGCTGTAAGAAATGCCATCAATACACACGTAAAAGCCGATAAACTCGTTACTATAGATAATATCAGGGTTCGTGGACCGGACGGAAGGACTTCCCCCGCTCCATCTCTGATCTATTACATTAAATAATAGGGTATTATGATGACAAGATTTGTAAAATTTGGAGCCTGCCTGGCGCTTGTGGCGATGATCGGCACGGCGGCTGATGCCCAGCGGACCCCTAAAAGAAGGACCGGGAACCAGCCTACCACCAACCAGCCTACGGAGCAACAGCAGAATAATGATAACAGGCAACCCTCCGGGTACGATCCATACGGGAACATTCCCATCATCGTGGATTCAACCTCGGTGTCTGATTCCGTGGTGAAGAAATCATTGAGGAACGACAATGCTTTCGATAAAACAGGTCTTACCGCCCGTACACCGCTTCCTTATGAGCATCTCCGCTGGGACGATGCCCTTTTCGCGGAGAAAGTTTGGCGCGAACTCGACCTGCGTGAGAAAATGAACCAAACCTTCCGATATGATGCGGAAGATGATAACGGCAGCCAGATGTTCATCAATATGCTGATGAAAGCGGTGAACAGCGGAGAGGTTACAGCCTTTGCTGACGATCGCTTCACCACGCCTATTACCGGTACGGATATCGCGCAAATGACACAGGGCGCTGTGGATACCACGCCCGTGTATGACATTAAGGACATCAACAAGATCGTATCTTATAAGGTTACCCGTTCCAGTTTTGATCCCAAATCAGTGGTAAAGCTGAGATTGAAAGAAGAGTGGGTGTTCGATCGCGAGGCCAGCCGTATGTTCGTAAGGATCCTGGGCCTGGCAGCGCTGAAAACGGAATACCTGCCCAACGGTAAAGAAAGAGGTACATCTGTTCTGTTCTGGGTCTATTATCCCGACCTCCGGCCGATGCTTGCGAAAGCTGAAGTTTACAACCCCAAGAATATGGGACAGAGCCGTATGACCTGGGAAGAGCTGTTCGAGAGCCGTATGTTCAGCAGCTATATCGTGAAATCAACGATGGATAATCCTTCCAATAAAATGATTCGTGCGATCTATAAGGACCCGATCCTTGCCTTGCTGGAAGGAGATAACGTAAAAGAGAAGATCTTTAATTACGAGCAGGACCTCTGGTCGTATTAATAAAAACTTAAATAATCTGAAACCGCCCACCAGGGCGGTTTTTTTTTGTGGCTTCGACTCCGCTCAGCCACCACCATTCATTTAGTGTAAGGCAACACAGGCGGGGAATTCTTAACATCTCATTCCCCTCAGCCTCTCCAACCCCACAACCTCTCAGCCATCGGCGCATTTCATCTAGTAAACGGTGAACAAACGGGTACGGTTACCCATTAATGTTAACCCTTTGATCCATACCACTTTCAGGGTATAAAAAAAGTTATGGAAATCGTAAAAGTCCTATAGGTAAATTGGATAATTGTCGTATTTTCGTCTCGGTTTTTCATAGGATATTGGATTTTAAAAACGGGGCTGGATTTCTATCCGGGCCCCATTTTTTTTGTACTACGAATTCACGAAATACTTGAATTACACGAATTAGATGCCTCGAGGGAAGTGTCACACCTCAAAATGAGATTTAATAAGGGATGCTTTCGATTTTCCAACAATAGCAGCGAGTTCTTCGATGCTTTTTTCACGGATGTTTTTTACAGAACGGAATTCTTTTAACAGCAGGTCCGCTGTGCTCTTTCCAATTCCGGGGATATCTTCAAGTTCATTTTTGAAGGTCCCTTTACTGCGTTTGAGTCGGTGAAATGTGATCCCGAACCGGTGCACTTCATTGCGGATCCTGCGGATAAGTTTCAGGCTCTCACTTTGAAAGGGAAGCTTGAGTGATTCCTTATCGCCCAGGAAGAAGATCTCTTCTTCGTTTTTGGCTAGTCCTACCAAGGTCATCTTACCAGAGAGCTCCAGTTCATTTACAGCCTCCGCTGCGGCTCCTAACTGGCCCTTCCCGCCATCGATGATGACCAGCTGGGGAAGCGTAGCTTCCTCGTCCTTAAGGCGCCTGTAACGCCTGTAAACTGTTTCTTTCATACTGGCAAAATCATCGATCCCTGTGACGGTTTTGATATTGAAATGCCGGTAATCCTTTTTGCTGGGTTCGGCATTACGGAAGCAGACCATTGCCGAAACCGGGAAGCTTCCCTGGAAATTGGAGTTATCGAAACATTCGATGTGTACCGGCAGGGAAGGGAGCTGCAGGTCCTTTTGAAGTTGTACCAGCACCTCGTGCTGCTCCTTGCTTTTTATGTTCAGCTTCAAACGTTCCTTTCCACGGATCTCCTCGATGAAATGTTCCGCGTTTTTTGCTGAAAGATCCAGTAATTTTTTCCGGTCACCGCCCCGGGGTACGGAGACCTTTACACCTTCCTGGGGAAATTCCACGGGGAAAGGAAGGACGAGCTCCGCTGCATCACTTTTAAATGTATCGCGAAGCCGGGCTATGGAAAAGCTTAGGATCTCTTCCAGGGATTCATCCAGCTGGGCTTCCACCCGTATCGTATGGGTTTGGATGATGGACCCGTTCCTGACCATCAGGTAATTCACATAAGCGATCTCTTTCTCTTTTAAGATTGAAAACACGTCCACATCCCCGGCTTTCACATTGGTGACCGCCGACCGGGCCTGGAAGTTCTCAAGGAACTCGATCTTCTTTTTGAGCTGGGCGGCCTTTTCAAAGGCCATATTTTTCGAAAGGGTCTTCATCTCTTCTTTGAAATGCCTGATCACGGGTGAAAGATTTCCTTTCAGGAGGTTTTTCAGTTGCTGTAGTTCCTGGCGATAGTCCGCTTCGTCCTGGTGTGCTTCGCAGGGTCCCTTACAATTACCGAGATGGTATTCCAGGCAAACTTTGAACTTCCCTTTGTTGATATTTTTCTCCGTGAGATTAAGACTGCAGGTGCGAAGCGGGATCGTTTGCCGGGTGAATTCCAGGAGCTCCCTCACTTTTTTTACCGATGTGAACGGTCCGAGGTATTCAGAACCGTCATTGATCATTTTCCGGGTCAGGAAAACCCGTGGAAAGGGTTCGTTCTTGATGACGATGTAGGGATAGGTCTTATCATCCTTGAGGTTGATATTGAATCGCGGTTGGAACTCCTTGATGAGAGAATTTTCCAGCAGGAAGGCATCCTGTTCTGAGTTCACGATGGTGAATTCAATGCGGCTGATCCGGTTCACCAGTTCGTGCGTCTTATAGCTCGTGAACGTTTTGGAGAAATAGGAGCTGACCCGTTTCCGGAGATGTTTGGCCTTTCCTACATATAGCAGCTTGCCATCCCTGTCGAAATATTTGTAAATACCCGGCTGAGCCGGTATGGTAGGGGCGATATGTTGAAATTCAACGGCGGTCATTCATAGGGGTCCTTATTCCAAATAACACGGGTGACCGTAGTTTGTTCCGGGGATCCCTTTTTCTGTTTCGTGGTGATCACCTGGAAGCTCCTGTCCATTATCCAAAGCATTTCCTGCCTGAGAAAGCTGTCGCGGTTGCTGATCTCCCGGGAGATCAGCACATTGTTCACTTTGTCGCCGGTGGCTGAGGCGGGTGTTACCAACAGTTCCTGCTTTTTATATTCATCATTTTTTATATCGATTGGCTTGTAGGTAATGATCAC
>CAMLEM010000140.1 GCA_946479005.1 uncultured Chitinophagaceae bacterium
TTTCACCCGGGCGAAAGCGATCGTTACGCTGGCCCGCGACCTGAACCTGATCATCGTGCTGAAGGGCCATCACACCCTGGTGACAATGCCCGGGGGCCAGCAATATTTCAACAGCACCGGGAATCCCGGGATGGCGAAGGGCGGAAGCGGTGATGTGCTCACCGGGTTTTTAACAGGACTCCTCGCATCCGGGTACAGTCCTGAATCTGCCTCCATACTTGGTGTTTATCTCCACGGGCTCGCCGGTGATATCGCTGCCGAACAGGGCGCCCAGGAAACGCTTACGGCCTCCGACCTGATCGATCATTTACCCCTGGCTTTCCGCAGTTTATACCCGGTATAATTTGGCATTCATCCCCTATCTTTGCCGCCCTGTGAAAGCAGGCAGGAACTAAGCATCCATACTTTAAACTACTGATTTAGAATACGCTACTATGGACAAATTGATCTATCTCGTCCCGGTTATGGGTTTGATCGGGTTGCTCTACACTTTTTTGAAATTCAACTGGGTCACCAGGCAGGATGCCGGCACCGACCGGATGAAGGAGATCAGCAAATACATTGCTGAAGGTGCGATGGCCTTTTTGAAAGCCGAATGGAAGATCCTTGGTTATTTCGTTGTGATCGTGGGCATCCTCCTGGCCGTGATGGCACAGGCCAACCCTCATTCCCACTGGTCCATCGCCATTGCCTTTATCATTGGCGCATTTATGAGCGCATTTGCCGGTTTTGTGGGGATGAAGGCCGCCACCCGCGCGAACGTCCGCACGGCACACGCAGCAAGAACCAGCCTGAAAAAAGCTTTGAATGTTTCATTCACCGGCGGCGCCGTGATGGGTGTGGGTGTGGCAGGCCTGGCCGTACTTGGTCTCGGTGGATTATACATCGTTTTGAAACAGATGTTCGCGCCCGATGCTTCACTGAATTCGGAAGAAATGTTCCAGACCATTGAAGTATTAACCGGTTTTTCATTAGGTGCTGAATCCATCGCCCTCTTTGCCCGTGTGGGCGGAGGTATTTATACCAAGGCTGCCGATGTGGGCGCTGATCTCGTGGGTAAAGTGGAAGCAGGAATTCCTGAAGATGATCCCCGCAACCCCGCTACCATCGCCGATAACGTAGGTGATAATGTAGGTGATGTGGCAGGGATGGGCGCCGACCTTTTCGGTTCCTATGTGGCCACGGTACTTGCCACGATCGTATTGGGTCAGCAAACAACGGTCATTGGAGGAGATACACTGGGTGGTTTTTCACCCGTGATCCTGCCGATGCTGATCGCCGGTGTGGGTATCCTGTTCTCCATCCTGGCCACTTTCTTTGTTCGCATCAGTGAGAATGCTGGCATCAATACCGACACGGTACAGAAAGCGCTGAATATGGGTAACTGGGGTTCCATCATCTTAACGGCTATCGCCGCAGCGGGACTGGTTACCTGGCTCCTGCCCGAACAAATGGAGCTTCGCGGATTTGAATTTACCAAATGGGGTGTGCTTGGGGCGATCGCTGTAGGTCTTGCCGTGGGCGCCCTGATGAGCATCATCACAGAATATTTTACGGCGATGGGCAAGCGCCCGGTGAAATCCATCATCCGGCAATCATCCACGGGTCACGCCACCAACGTGATCGGCGGACTGGCCGTGGGTATGGAATCCACCTTCCTTCCCATCATCGTTCTTGCCGGTGGTATCTGGGGTTCTTATGAATTCGCCGGTCTCTACGGTGTAGCGATCGCGGCCGCGGGTATGATGGCAACCACTGCGATGCAGCTGGCCATTGATGCTTTCGGTCCCATTGCAGACAATGCCGGCGGTATTGCCGAAATGAGTGAGCTTCCCAAGGAAGTGAGGGAAAAAACAGATGTGCTGGATGCGGTAGGAAATACAACGGCGGCAACCGGTAAGGGTTTTGCCATTGCCTCTGCTGCGCTGACAGCCCTTGCGCTTTTTGCCGCCTTTGTTGGTGTAGCAGGAATTACGGGTATTGATATTTACAAAGCCAATGTGCTCGCCTGTCTTTTTGTGGGAGGTATGATCCCCTTCATTTTCTCCTCGCTCGCGATCCGTGCCGTGGGACAGGCCGCGATGTCGATGGTGGAAGAAGTGAGAAGGCAGTTCCGTACGATCCCGGGAATTATGGAAGGCACCGGGAAGCCCGAATACGACAAATGTGTGGCGATCTCCACCCAGGCTTCCATCAAAAAAATGATGCTGCCCGGGGCCATTGCGATCGTTTCTCCGCTGGTCATCGGCTTTATGCCCGGCCTTGGTGCGGAAGCGCTGGGAGGATTTCTCGCGGGTGCCACGGTGAGCGGCGTACTGATGGGAATGTTCCAGAACAATGCCGGGGGCGCCTGGGACAATGCAAAGAAATCATTCGAGAAAGGGGTTGATATCAACGGTGAGATGTTCTATAAAAAGTCGGAGCCTCACAAGGCTTCGGTAACGGGTGATACGGTGGGTGATCCATTCAAGGATACATCAGGTCCCTCGATGAACATCCTCATCAAACTGATGTCCATTGTTTCCCTGGTGATCGCCCCTACCCTGGCGCAGATCGCCGACGAAGATGGGGTGTCGAAATCAAATGAAATAAAAAAAGAGGTAAAGGTCGCACAGGTGCAGAACCAGGGAGATGCCCCGGGTGCTGTGGTGTATAAATAATAAAGGTTCGTTTGGAATAAAAAGGCTGCCAAATTGAATTTCTTAACCCGGTGAAATAAACGGGAAAAAATGGTTGTTTTTCTTACAGCAGGCAGGTGTTTCGACTGATTTTATTGGATGATTTAACGGATTAAAAATTCCAACCTTGGTTTTCACGAAGCGTCCCTACGGGACGCGCAGGTGATTGACGCTTTTTATACCCCGGGTTGAAACCCGGGGCTACAGACAAATCGTCCCCACGGGACGGGGAGAGATTCCTCCATTAAATGTTCTCCCCCTCTGGATTAGTTCAATACATAAAGACGATCGGACAACGCGTTCGAATGCACAGGATGTAAAACGTCAATCCACGAAAAACCATCAACCCTGATTTCAAATTCATTAAATTAGATCCTTCCAAACCAGAACTGAACGATGAAACATTTTGCCCTTGCCATCCTCTTTTTTGCGCTGACATTCCCCGCCATATCGCAGAATGAAACTACCAAACGACCTGTTCTTTATGGCGGCCCCGGTTTCGGAATTGATCACGGTGGCCTGGGTGTCAAACTTTAATTTCAATGGCCTGGGTATGAACGGGGGGTTAACTTTTCTCGGTTTTCCTGATCATCGATCCAGTCCAATGATAATGGTAATGTATGGCTATAATGCCGTCATAAAACTAAATTCCCGCTTCGGCGAAGAAGTTTTTTCCGAAACCTATTATGGGTTCTCTGCAGCCGCCGGTTATACCTTCCTCGTGGGAAAGAATCAAAACCGGATCAACGCAGGCATCGTATTTCCATTTCGCAACAGCGCATTTAAGCAGGATTATGATGATGCCAGGGAAGCAAGTTTCAGTTTTAATTCTAAAAACCCGGGTGTTTTGATCACGATCGGTTTTCTATTTGCCGCACATTCGAGGTAAAATATTACCCAAACGCCAGCACCAACTCAATGATCCTTTCCACCTGGTCTTCTTCCAGGTTAGGATGCAAAGGCAGGCTCAACGCCTCTTCGTTCAATTGTTCGCAATTGGGCAGTGAGGGCTGCGGGCCATAAAGTGCGTTCAAATGAAGAGGATGATAACGAAGCGTGGTGTACACGCCATTTTCCAAAAGGTATTTCGCCAATGCGTCGCGTTCTTTTGTACGGATGACATAAGTAAACCAGGAATGCGTTTCATTTGCGGAAGGACCGCAGGGACAAATGATATCCGAGCCTGAAAAAGCATCCGTGTACCTTTCCCATATCTTCCGGCGATAAGCCTGGTATCCATCGATCTTATCTAACTGAACGATCCCGATGCAGGCGGCAAGATTCGTGGGCAACATTTTGATGAATGGCTCTGCAACCCGGTACTCCCACCAGCGATCTTTGGTTCCACCTGCAGCCGAATCGAATCCCGACTTTCCAATGCCGCAATAACGCAACATCCTTGCTCTTTCCAGCATCGCCGCATTCTTCAGCGACATTCCCCCTCCCTCACCCGTGGTAAGGTTCTTCACCGCATCGAAGCTATAAATCCCTATGTCGCCGATCGTACCGCAGTGCCTTCCCTTATACTTGGAATCAACGGCGTGGGCGGCATCCTCGATCACAGGGTAGCCCAAACCGAGGATGGGATCCATATCTACTGGCTTGCCGGCGTAATGAACGATCATAATGGCGCTGGTCTGTTCACTGATCCTTGACCGGATCAATTCCGCGGTAACATTCATCGTAGCGATATCCACATCACAGAAAACGGGCTTGTGGCCGGCCATAATGATCGCCTGTGCGCAGGATACCCAGGTAAAGGAAGGCAGGATGATCTCGGAGCCTTTCGGCAGATCCAGCAATACACAGGCAAGATACAATGCGTTGGATCCACTGTCGACCATTGCAAAATGATCAATACTATATTTCTCAGAGAATTTTTCCTCGAACTCGGTCACTTTTTTACCAAATCCCATCCACTGGCTTTCCATCACGGCTGAGACCGCGGCGATCTCCTCTTTTCCCACCCTTGAACCAAAAACCGAGATCATCCTGCTCATAAGCTCTTTTTCAATTTTGCAAACATTTCCTTGGAATAAGCTCCCACGCTGAAAATATAATCCCCGATCACGGGTGAGCGGTTCAACAACGAGATCAATTCTTCATCCTCGGGAAATTCTCCCTTTGTGAGTTCATCCCTTAGCCAGTTTGTTTCATACCAGCGGTGTTTCCGGTAAAACTGGATGAGATCGATTCCCACACCCTTTCTTCTTTCGTGTAACACCTTCAACAAGGATCCTTCAAAATGCCTGCAAAGGATCGTGAAGAGTTTCCACTGCTTGATGTAATTCCGCGGCTCTTTCCTGGCCAGCCACATTCCTCTCTCGTGGATCCTGTACACGGAAAGGGTTTCTGGTAAAAAGGCAACCTTCCCGAATGACCCCACATAGGTGAACAGCGGAACATCCAGGAATGGAACCGTATAAAACCAGCCGGGGATCGTTTCAAGATATTCCCGCCTGAACATCACATTCGATGTATGCAGCGTCAGCTTTCCCACTGTGCTCATAATCTCTTCGATACTGAAAACCTTTTCCCCTTCAAACGGCTCATCATTCGCCATCTCCCCGGGCACCGCTCCCTTTCTTTCTATGGTTTTATGAAATCCCAGGGCGCAACCGGGTTCTTTCTCCATCCGTTCGAATTGTTTCTGCAATTTATATGGCTGAATCCAGTAATCATCACCGTCGAGTGTGGCAATGTATCTTCCCCG
>CAMLEM010000141.1 GCA_946479005.1 uncultured Chitinophagaceae bacterium
TTATTCTTGGCACCGATCACCCCGGCTACGTGGGTGCCGTGGCCATTCTGATCATCAGCCGAAGTATTGTCGGGGAGAAAGGATTTGCTGCGACCTGCATCCACATTCAGGTCCGGGTGCTCAAAATCAATTCCTGTATCGATCACCCAGGCTGTTTTTCCTGTGCCATCGCCGTATCCCACGCGGTTGATGTTCCAGGTGACCAAACGGGGAGCCACAACCGTAAAACAAGTGGCCAGGCTGATCACGCGGTCCTCCTCCACGGCGCTAATCGAAGGATCATTACGAAGCGCCTGCACCTGCGGGGGTGTGAGATCGGCTATGAAGCCGCCGGGCTCACCCACAAACTGCGCCTTCATCGCCACCGGTTCAATATTATTTCGGGAAAGGATCATTTCTCCCGTGCTCCCGATCCCGCGCTCATTCATACCCCGCGCGTTGATCGATGTGGGATCAAAAGCCACGATATACCGGCCTTCAGTAAGGGAGTTGCTGCCCGCGGAGACGGATTGCACACAGGTTTCTTCTTCGTTGGGTCCTGATGTGGATTCTTTTTTACACGACATCCATAGCATTGCCGTTACGGTCAGGAGAACCAGGGTTTTTCGTTGGATCATTTTTGGAAAATTTGCCTGCCCCATAACGCATCAATCGTGCCCCATCATATCCCTAAGAAACGCTTTAACAAGGCTTTACCCATAGGTTGTCAGCCCGATGTCATAACTGGTAAGAAAATCCAAAAGAAGTTTTAAGAGAAATAAAAAAACGGGTTCCTGTTGGCACAATAATTCCAACTATGCTATCAGATTTTGTTAACTCTAAAATGATCATATGAAAATCAAACTTCATTTATTGGCGATCGCAGGGATTGTTTTAATGGGTTCCTGCAAGAATAGCACCTCTGAGTCTTCGGATGCAGCGGATTCCACGGAAACAACAATGACCACACCTTCCACGGATAACGCGAGAGTGGTTGAAGCTCCTGAAGTAGTAAGGACTTCCTTTGAATCGAAATATCCCCAGGCTACCAATGTCCGCTGGCAGTATCACCGGCCGGATATCGCAGATGTTGACTGGGATTGGAGCGGATGGACCGGGCTGGATGACAGGGATTATGCGGTCAGCTATACCTGGGACGGTAATGATTACTGGGCCTGGTATGATGAGGACGGAAACTGGATCGGCACCGTGAATCGTGTGGCGGATCACGCAACTCTTCCAACGGCGATCCATACAACAATAAAAAAAGACTATGCGGGAAGCTCTATCGTTTCAGTGGACCGTGAAAATGATAAGGACAGGACAGCCTACGAGGTGGAGCTCGACAATGGAACAAAGCTTTTGCTGGACGAGAATGGAAAGATCCTCAAAAAGAAAGACGCAATGACTGATACAAAGACGAAAGTGAATCCAAAGGATTCAGTGAACTGATGAATTTGAGGACCAGGGAAACACTCATCACCTGGAATTCGTTCTTTTGGTTTCCATTACCACTGCTAACAAAACCAGAAGAACGATGCCCGGGTGATGGGTTTTTTATAAGGAGCGGATGATCTCCAGGATGCGACTCCCCTTTTCCCTGATCTGTTCTTCTTTCCAAAGCAGGCTAATGGATGTGGAAATGCACCGGCTCATAATGGCATCACTGCCGGAGAAATCCTTCGTCGCGTGGTGAATGACTGCTTCGCGGTGTAAGGGGTGAAGGCCGTTCAAAGTGGCCGCCTGCTTCAGGTGATCCCATTTGCGGATATAATGCCAGTTGTTTTCATACCAGTAAAAATTACCAGCCAGGATATTCTCTTTTTTCAGGCGGTCAACAAGCTGCCGGGTTTTTTCCATCGTAGGCAAAAACCAGCTCAGGAAGCTGCAACTATCCCCCTCGGGGTCCGGTATGCTGCGGAAATGGATGTCCGGCGCCTGGGAAAGCGTTTCTTTGAGGATCGCGTGATTTCTTTTTTGTATCTCCAGGAATTCGGGGAGCCTTCGTACCTGGGCCAGGCCCACTGCCGCGTGTAACTCAGAGATGCGGTAATTGTAACCAATGAAAGGATGGAGATCAGCACCCCGGTCTGCACCCAGGTGATCGTGCCCGTGGTCAGTATAACCATCGCACTTCAGATAAACATCCTTTTCGGGGGTCAATACCACACCTCCCTCTCCGCAGGTCATCGTTTTTACGAAGTCGAAGCTTAGGGTTCCGGCCCTGCCAATGGTGCCCAGCTTTTTCCCTTTATACGAAGCGCCGATGCTCTGGCAGGCATCCTCAAGAAGAATGAGATCGTTCTCCCTGCAGATCTCAACAAGGGCATCCATATCGGCCATGCTCCCGCACATATGCACGGGCATCACGGCCTTTGTTCTTGCAGTGATCGCTGCCCTGACGGCGGCAGGCGATAGCGTGAGAGATTCGTCAATGTCGACAAACACCGGGATGGCGCCTACACTTAGTATGGCCTCAAAACTCGCTACAAAAGTGAAGCAGGGCGTGATCACCTCATCTCCAAACCCGATACCCAGCGCAGCCATTGCAGTGCTCAGCGCGGCTGTTCCCGAGGAGGTCAGTTGGGCATATGGGGAACCGTAATAACGGCAGATCTCTTCTTCCAGCTGCCTGGCCTTCCAGTGACCTTTCCTTAACCCGTCAAAACCATATCGCATCAGGATCCCTGAACCCAACACATCGTTAAGTTCTTTTCTTTCAGCATCGCTCCAGAGTTCGTAGCCAGGCATTTGATTTGGGATTTGGGAATCGGGTTCTTCTTACTCGGCAAAGTTATCATTTCCACTTTTCATCCACTCCACTTCTCAACTTAAGGATTATAAAACGCCCATTTTCCATTCGGCTGCACCAGTATCGCAATTTCGCTGAGGTCACTTTCATTATTATTCTTTCCCACGGCCGTAATGACATACCGGTAAGAGAAATGTTCAGAAGAAAGTACGTCATCAAATTCAAATCCCTCCGGGGACACCACGAACCGGGAAAGATATTTGGGAATGTTCCCAAAAGTTTCCGAATGCGATTCAGTGGCATATTGGTAGATCACGTAGTATTTGATCTCAACGAGGTTCCGGGGATCGGGACGAACAGAGAATTTTATCACTGAATCCTGGGTGATCTGCTTTTCCACGATCGGCGGCCAGGGCTTCTCATTGTCGATCCATCGCATCGGGGGAAGAAGCGCCGGGTATTTATAATAGTTATTCCTGAGGCTATCATTCCATCCGTTAGGATTCCTGTCGAAAATCTTGCTGCTGTAATAAACGCTGCCTTGCACGCCCGGGTACCGGCGAAGGAGCTTGATTTGATTGGGAAGCTCAGAAGGTTTTTTGAAAGCAGCATTGTTCTCGGTGGCTTTATAGATGCCGTGTCCAATGTAAACGTGGCGTCCGTAACTGTTGCGGCTCCACCATTCCAGCATTTTTTCATAGGCGACCTTATCGTGGCCGATCTCGAAATACAGTTGAGGTGTCACGTAATCGATCCATCCTTTTTTCAGCCAGAGAAGAATATCGGCATAGAGATCATCGTAATTCGTCTGTCCCGCCTTGCTGTCACTGCCGCGGGGATCATCTTCTTTATTGCGCCAGACACTGAAGGGAGAGATGCCAAACCGCACAAGGGGTTTCTGTTCCCTGATGGCGAAGTGCAGCTTTTGAATAATGCTGTCCGTATTACTGCGGCGCCAGTCATCCCTGGATAATTTCGTTCCTGAGTTGCGATAAGTTGCTTCATCCGGGAATTCTTTCCCGGGGATGCGGTAGGGATAAAAATAGTCGTCCATATGGATCGCATCCACATCATATCTTTTCACGATATCGCGTACCACCTGCACCACGAAACGCTGGGCTTCCTTGTTTCCCGGGTCGAAATATTTCTTATCGCCGTAGGTCAGGAACCATTCAGGCTTTGTGCGGGTAATATGGGTTGCGCTGATGGAAGAAGAATTCACATCGAACACAGCGCGGTAGGGATTTAACCAGGCGTGGAATTCCATTCCGCGTTTATGGGTTTCCGTGATCATAAACTCCAGCGGATCGTAAAAAGGAGAGGGCGGTTTTCCCTGGGTGCCGGTAAGCCACTGGCTCCAAGGCTCAAAGGGCGAGGGATAAAATGCATCAGCGGCAGGTCGTACCTGTACGATCATCGCATTCATTCCATTTTTCTGGTGCAGGTCGAGGAGCCGGATATATTCCGCCTTTTGTTTGTCGGAGTCCCAATGAGGCGAGGCAGGCCAGTCGATATTCACAACGGTGGCTACCCAAACCCCGCGAAATTCATATTTGGGCTGGGCGGAATGCTGGAAAGTAAAACAGAGGATGGCAAAGATCGCCAGGCTTGCTTTTTTCATCAGAGTCTTTTGTTTTTATGGGTTTTGATCGCTAACTAATACAGGACGGCAAAAATAGGCTATTGGCTGCCATCCCGGAGACGGTCAAGCAGATTACTTAATGTATTAGCCTCTTCTTCTGAAAGGTTTCCGAGAATGGAATCCATTTCCTGCTGGTGTTCGTCGAGGTTTTCGAGCAATTTCTTCCCTTTATCCGTAATGATCACATCCACCAGGCGCCGGTCTTTCTTGCATACGATCTTTTTCACCAGGCCCTTGGTGATCAGGCGGTCAACGATGCGGCTGGTATCGCTCATTTTTTCCAGCATCCTTTCGCGGATCTGCAGGGTGGAAAGTGGCTGGGGAAAACTGCCCCGGAGGATACGGAGGATATTATACTGCTGCGCGGTAATGTCCTCTTCTTCGAAAAACCGCTTCATTTTATCCCTGAGCCAGCCAACCGTGTAAATGAGATTGACCGCGGCTTTCTGGTAAGAATTCCGGAAGCTGGATTGCTGGATGTCCTTTTCAATGCCCATGCATTCAAATCTCGCTTAAATATAGATCAAAATACATTCTTCCGTTCAAAAGCGGGCGAAGCTAACGGACCCCGACCCGGTTCCGCAGCAGGGCGGCGAGCTTGAAGATCGTAAATAAATGATGCGCTTCGTGAAGGAGAAAGAAATTGATCCATTGCAGGATGTCCATTGTACCATAAACCGGGTGGGAACCGGTTTTCAGGTAATCGGCTTCCTGGAAACCAGGCAGGCCGGCCGACATTTCCTTCCGGGTCGAAAGCAGGTCCTGCATCACTTCGCGGGTAGACAGGGAAAGCATATCGCGGAATGCGGGATCGCCTTCGGCGCTGTATCGTTCAAAGCCGGGATTACCCCCTTCGAGGATCCTTCGTATGCGCTCGTTAAAGATGTGCTGGTAAGTGGCAAGGTGCACGATATTCTCAAAAATCGACCATTTGCCC